>CAYNGN010000111.1:757-7436 GCA_964396615.1 uncultured Thiothrix sp.
TAAGAATTACGATAAGCAAGCCATGCATCACCGCCCGCAAATCCACTCTTATCACCCGTATCTCCAACGGTTAAAAATCCCCCTCTCGGTAAAACCGGTTTATAACGCATCACCTTATCAGGGTATTTATCGTTAACAGGAAAATGTCCCCCCATTTTATTCACATAAATAAACTCCTGTGTATCATTATTAATAAGTTCCACCAACTTATGAGCAACCGCCTGATCACGTTGTAAAATGGATGTATGATCAAACTGAATAAAATCATCAATTGCTTCTTGTTCCTTCCATGTCATCCCATTTTGTAGCTGTTGATCCGTACGCTGCGCATCAATATAAACCGTACGCATTCCCGCTTTTTGTGCGTAACGCCATAATGAAGGCATGGTATAAATCATACTTAAATAGTCCTCTCTCGTCCCACCATAACGCAGCGTTAGATTAACTTCTGCACTACACGTTGTCACTGAAGAGGCTAAACCATAATTAATCACCTCAATATCATCATAAGTGGTTTTAAGATTAGTACGTACTCCATACGATGAATTAATATCAAGATAATCACCCCGTATGCTTTCATCAATAATATAAACAATATCTTTTGTACTATTCATCCCCGTTTTCTCTATTGTGATGGGTTGGCGATCCCCCGTTGTACTTGTTAATTTGTCATAGACGTAAAGCGTGTAGTAAGACAAAGGCGTAAACATCGCTGGCAGACCTGTTCCACCTTCCCCGCCTTTGATAAAAATAAGCCCTGCCAAAAAAAAAACACCTATCAACGGTAATACAGCAAAGCTATATTTTTTCACTCCATAAGCAAATTTAGACGCAGGATTAGGGGTAAGTATTATCCCCAATAAAACACAAATACCGAGTAACAGTGTTACCAAAATTTCTTGATAAAACTGGCTAAACGCATCGCCCGCAAACCCAACCGCCTCCAGCAGAGAGATAAACCCTGAGTAAGTCAGAAAGTATCCCATAATGCCAAAATAGCCATCTTCAATCAAAAAGGCGACAAAAAACAACATGGCATAAGCCAAACGTACCGCATTATTTTTTATATACGCTGCGCTAATAAATAGCATAAGCAATAATAAAAACACAACCGAATAAAGCACGGCCGAAGCCATGCTATCAATTTTACTTATACGCTGAAAATAAACGTCATAACTAGACAATACTACAATCATCAAAAAAAGAATTTTCAGAGGATATATTAATTTTTTTATCATAAAAAACAACAAAATAACACAAAAAAAGGGTTAAGGGCTTCTGAAGTTTATAGATAAAATATTACACAAACAAAATAACACGACCAACGATTATAGATAGCAATTAAACGGTCTCCAATAGAGCTGGAGACACCTTATTAATCTTACCCTTTCACACAAACCACCTGCTTCAAGGTATGTACAATTTCTACTAAATCTTCCTGCGCCTTCATCACCTTATCAATAGGCTTATACGCCGCAGGGGTCTCATCAATCACGCTCATATCCTTACGGCATTCAACGCCTTCCGTTGCCTTAATATGCTCTTCTAATGAGACCTCTTTTTTCGCCTGAGTACGTGACATCACTCGCCCTGCTCCATGACTACAGCTGCAAAAGCTATCTGCATTACCCAAACCACGAACGATAAATGATTTTGCACCCATACTACCTGGAATAATACCCATTTGCCCTTTACGCGCACTCACCGCACCTTTACGCGTTACCCAGACGTTCTTATCAAAATGGTTTTCATGGCTAATATAATTATGGTGACAATTTACCGCTTCTGATACTGCGGTAAACGGCGTTGGTATTTCGTTTTGCAACGCCTCCAGCGTACGCGACATCATTACTTCACGGCTAATACGCGCAAAATCCTGCGCCCACGCCACTGACAGCGTATATTCCCTAAAATTCTTCGATCCTTCAGGGATATATGCCAACTCTTTATCGGGTAATTGGATAAAATAACGTTCCATATCCTTTTTTGCCTGATTAATAAAGTAGGTTCCAATTGCATTTCCTACGCCACGTGAACCACTGTGTAACATCACCCAAACATCATCTGCTTCATCTAAACACACCTCAATAAAGTGATTCCCACCGCCCAATGTACCCAGATGGCTAATATGATTTACATTCTTTAAAAACGGATATTTCTCGATCATCACCTGAAACTGATCATGTAAAGGCTTCCATGCAGTTTCTACATCTTTAGGCATATTTCCCCAGCTTCCTTTATCATGTTTCCCACATACATGTTTGCTACGCCCATGAGGAACCGCTTTTTCAATCGCATGACGAATACCCAGTAATGAATCAGGTAATTGTCCTGCGTTTAGACTGGTTTTCACCGCCATCATACCGCATCCCAAATCCACCCCAACAGCGGCAGGAATAATCGCACCTGTGGTAGGAATCACACTGCCAATGGTTGCCCCTTTACCCAAATGTACATCAGGCATAGCCGCCACCCATTTATGAATAAAGGGCATTTTGGCAATATTCATCAATTGTTGTTTTGAATTTTCATCAAACGGTACACCACGTGTCCATGACTTAATCGGGGTGTAACCTTGTTGTGAAATAACTTCGTATGATGTGCTCATTGTCTATACTCCTTGAGGGCTTCCGTTGAAGCCTTTTTATGCTTTTATGTTTAATAATAACCAACATAAAAAATAATGCATATATCATGCCAATCATTAAAAAAAATAACAGTAAAATAATATATTATTGATTTTATTGTTATTTTAAATATTATAAAAATATAATTAATTAACGAAGAAAATAAGCTAAAAACCAACTACGCTATAAACTATCTAAATAAATAGATAAAAATAGAAAATCTATCAAAATAAATAAATAAAGTTCTATGAGCATGAAAAACACCATTATTAGCCTACTTGGCTCAAAACTCGACCATAAAGGCTTAGGCGAACAAGTTTCTATTCGCTCCACCGAGCCTATTTTACTCACAGGCCCCACAGGGGTTGGTAAATCACGCCTTGCCAAACGCATCTATCAACTTAAAAAACAACGCGGCTTAGTGAAACACAAACTGGTCGAGGTCAACTGTGCCACTTTGCGAGGTGACAATGCGATGTCTACCCTTTTTGGACATATCAAAGGTGCTTACACTGGGGCTGTTAATAACCGCCAAGGCTTATTGCGTGAGGTGCTTTGCGTATGTCAGGAAAGTAAGAGCTTAGCGGAAGCGGGACGGCACTTGTTTAATAGTAGTCGAAAGAAACGTCGTAGTAATAATGACAGTCATCGCTTGCGGACGTATTTAGCGAAGTATGGGGTGGCGTTTAAAGACTTGCCTTTAGCGCCGCAGTAACGCAATCCACCGCCACACATTTAATAAACTCGCTAATGATGCCGCCACATAAGTAAATGCTGCTGCTTGCAGAATTTTTTCAATCGCGGCATAATCTTCTTCCCGCACATACCCCGATTTAAGAATAGGCAAAGCTTTGCCAAAACTCGCATCCCATTCAACGGGTAAGGTCACCAAATGCATCAATGCCGAGCCTGCAATACTAATAAACCCTGCTACAGTAAAAATCAAACTAGCAATGGGACTACGGGTAAGCAGCAACATAATAGGCATCATGATCATAAATCCAGAGCCTATTTTTTCTGACACTTGCGCTAATTGTGCTAAACGGGTGCGTAATACCAAACGACGATCACTGTCATAATGTTGAATAGCATGACCCACCTCATGCGTTGCCACCGCAATAGCGGTGAGTGAGTTATCATGATAATTATTGGGTGATAAACGCACTGTTTTGCTCAACGGATCATAATGATCACCTTCCGTTTCGGTCATTTCAACCTTCACTTCTTCCATAGCGTAACGATCTAACAAATGTCGAGCTAACTCACCGCCTGTGCCTTCAATATGATTTTGGCATTTGGAATAACGCTTAAAGGTATGCTTTGCCCACCACTGTGGACCAAATACCAACGCAACAATAAAGAGAATAATTAGGATAATATGCATAGGTTAAAATATGGATCACTCGCGCTTATTTTGCAAGCCCTGAAAACCACCAGCCCACAAAAGGCTTGATTGACAGATAAAGAATCCCAACAATAATGACACCATAAATGATAAACTGAGTAGGATTTTCTTTAAATAAGTCATTTATCTTACGTTGCCGACCTTCCTTTTTAAGCTGCTCGTACTCCGTTCTTACACGGATATAACGTTCTTCTTGGTAAGTAGCAATCAGTGCTTTGGCTCTTTCCTTATGCAAGTCATCCCGCAACCAAATGGCAGGCATAGAAATACTCCAGTTACCTGCACTGGTTTCGTAGAAGTCAATATGATGTTCTGTCAATAAAGCACGCACATCTTCTGCTTCATCATCAGGAACACTACGAAGTTTAAAAATAAGCACAGCCATGATTGAAACCTAAAATTATTAGAATATTTACAATTACTTAGAGTTATAATAAAAATATTTTGTCATCAAATCACTTATACTACGATATATTCTCTCACTTGACGAATCACCCTATTTTAACAAATACTCAAAAATACCAATAAAAAAACATTGCCATAATAGTATTTACAATAATATGCCGCTATTTAGCTTGGCTAAAATTGGAAAACATGCGACCTTAAACAAAAAATCAAACTCAGCAAGAAATCGTCTCAGTAATTTCATCCACTCTTTTTTATTTTGTACACAGCGAAAGTCACCAATGAATACTATAAAGCATTATGTAAAAACAAAAATAAAACCCTTTGGCAAGCCTATTTTACTAGTCAAAGCAGGCTCTCAATTACACGGAACAGCAAATGAACGTTCTGATACGGATTATTTAGGTGTTTTTATTGCAGATAAAAAATACTATTTTGGGTTAAAAACGGTAGAAGAAATTGATATCTCTATTGAAGATAAATTAGAAAATGGCAAAAATAGCAACGAAGCGGTTGATATTAAACTCTATGAGTTGCGTAAATTCATTAAACTAGCAATTCAAAACAATCCCAACATTGTTGAGTTACTTTTTGTCGAATCTAAGCCTGATGTCATTGAAATCCTTGAACCAGAAATGCAACGCTTTTTAGCGATTAAAAAGGAATTTATCAATGCTCAACTTAATAACCGTTTTGTCGGCTATGCGACCTCGCAACGCAAAAAAATGCTGATTAAAGCGGAGAATTTCAAAGAACTACTGGCTTTCAAAGATACGCTAGAGAAATTTATCAGTAAAGGCGAAAGTGATAAAATGCTGTTAGCTGAGCTGCAACATAAAGAGGACTTTAAACCGTTCAACAATGCGTTTAAAGCCGATAGCCTTTCACTAAATAATATCAGTTTAAAGAAATCAATTTACCTGAAAAAAGCGCTTGATATCATCAATGAAAAAATAACATCAAGCTCTCATCGACGTAAAGAATGGTTAGAAAAAGGCTTTGACGTTAAAATGGGCTACCATTTTTTGCGTTTAATGGATGAAGGTATTGAGTTACTACAAACACGGGAGTTAAAATTTCCGTTAAAAAACGCTGCTGACTATAAGACGTTCAGAACAGGAAAATTCACTATAGAAGAAGCACTTAAGATGATAGAAGATAAAACTGAAGAATTTAGACGTATTGAACAAAACATTCAATTGCCTAAAAAAGCGAATCAAGCATTAATTGAAAATACGCTCATTGAAGTACTAGAAAAACATTTCTTAGAAGACTCTGCAAACAGTCTCTAACCAAATCGAAAAACTGCTCGAACAATGTTAAAATAAGCGTTGAAAAGCAAAATTTTAGGGCTATAAATACCATGAAAAAACTTCCATTCTACAGTGCGTTCTTCGCACGGGTAACGCTTATTTCAACAGGTTGTACCACACTTAATCCTCTCACTTCCGACCAAAGCAAACGGCAAAAAATCTTAGACATGCGTAATGCAACGTTACAGGATTTTTATGCAATCAAACCGCAAGTAAAATCATTAATTGGCAGTGCCCCAAGCTATGCTGTTTTTAGTGATGCCAATGTCAATGTGATTTTTGCTAGTTTTACGGGAGGCTATGGTGTTCTTACTGAAACATGGACAGGGCAGGAAACCTATATGCGTATGGGAGAAGCAGACAACTACAAAACTAACCCACAACCTTTTTATGTTTTTGTTAAAGTATTTCTGAATACAATCTCTAACTACCGACGACTATATTGAACAACAATATAGCTTTTCATTACACCTCGAAAACAAGAGCGCTTAAATGCAAAGTACAACTTCAGCCCCTCTCCAAAAAAACTTACTACAATTTCTATTTATTTTGCGAGTTAATATTTTAACATTTTGTATTTAAAAAATAAATATTAAAATTTTGTAATTAATATACTGAATATTTTGATATTAAACGCTATTAAAATAATTTTAATAGAAAATGTTTTTTAACTTAATTTTTGTATATAATACATTTTAATACACTTTACAACATTTTACTATAATTTACTACACTTTACTACACTTTACTACACTTTACTACACTTTACTACACTTTACTACAATTAACTACAATTTCCTAAACGTCACTATACTTTAATACACTTCACTACACTTCACTACCCTTTATTACACTTTACTATACTTCATTACACTTTAACTACTTTTTATTTCTTTTTTTTCTACCTGGTTAAAGAGTCTTCTCATTAT
>CAYNGN010000112.1:0-7435 GCA_964396615.1 uncultured Thiothrix sp.
CTATTATTTCACCAACCGTTAAGTTGCGATTAAAGCCTTGGCGGGCGGTTGAGCAAAATGTGCAATCTAAGGCACAGCCTATTTGTGATGAGATACAAAGCGTGCCACGTTTGCCCTCAGGAATAAAGACCGTTTCAATTGCGTTGCCATCATCCAGTCGTATTAGCCATTTGCGTGTGCCATCGGATGATCGTTGCTCAAGTGTTACTTCAGGTGAACGTATCTCACAACTTTTTTCTAGTTCTTGGCGCAGTGTCTTACTTAAGTTGGTCATTTCAGCAAGGTTATCGGTGCTGTACTGATGTATCCATTTTATAATTTGTGTCGCGCGAAAAACTTTCTCCCCTCTCTCAAGGAAAAAGGCTTTTAGTTTTTCAGTGCTGAAATCCATAAGGTTTGTTTTTTCAGCACTTTTTTTAGTTGATACGTGTTGCGCTTCTAGCGTGTTCGAGGACAAATTTCACTTTCCTGAAAAAAATAGTCAATCTCAATGTTAGCATTTCCTACGCTATCAGAACCATGTACCGCATTTTCATCAATAGTTTCGGCAAAATCTGCACGAATTGTACCTGCCTCAGCCTCTGCTGGGTTTGTTGCCCCCATGATGTTGCGATTTGCAGTGACGGCATCTTCACCTTCTAACACTTGTACCATGACAGGCCCTGAAGTCATAAAAGCAACGAGGTCGGCAAAAAAAGGTCGCTCTTTATGAACAGCGTAAAAGCCTTCCGCTTGTTCTTGTGTGAGGTGCAGCATTTTTGCTGCAATGATGGTTAGCCCCGCTTTTTCAAACCGAGCGTAAATTTTACCCATTACATTTTTAGCAACGGCATCAGGCTTGATAATGGAGATAGTGCGTTCAATAGTCATAATAATTCTTGAAAAATTAAGTGAGCGTGGTGCATTTTAAGGCACGATCAGGCAACTCGAAAAGTGGGTTATTGTACGCGGGCTAAGTGATGAGGTAAAGCGCTAGTCTAGGTAAGCTATTTTTTGCTTATCTTCATGCTATTTTGCTTTTTGTCGTAGCTTAAAAACCAATCGTCGTTTACTTGTTCATACTGAATACATGCTGTTTGCCATCACTGCTAGAATTGCTAGATTTTATCAAGTTCATGGGCTGTGAGAGGTGAGATTGACCGTTTAGTACTACTGTAACGTTATTTTTTGAGAAATTTTATGAGAAAACTTATGAGAAAAATACTTATTTTTTTAGTGGGATTACTACTACTTGGAGTGCTTGGTTACACCTGTGTATATAATAAGGCTGATCTCATTCAATATCAGTTATTTAAGCAAATAAGGCTGCAGTTATCCGATGAGCGTTTTAAATCTGTCGCATTGCAGGTGAGTGGACGGGACGTTTTATTAAAAGGTGAAATTGCCAGCAATGTACTCAAGCAACAGGCAGAGCGTTTGGCAAAAATTGATGGTGTTTATCACCTAGATAACCAGATTAAAGTGATTGAGCCGCCGAAATGGTTGAGTAAAGGTCTGTGATAGACGTTCTAATTAGAACGTATTCAAGAAAAATAGTGGTTTAAAAGCAGAAAGTACAGCCGTTTCAGTTCAAACTCAGTCAAGTTATTATGAACTTGCAAGCGTCTATCAAGCAGAAAATTCCAAAAATAATAAAGCGAGAATAAGAATGACTTATTTGGTATCACAACTCTGGTTTTGTCTTTTACTAGCATGGATGCTGGGAAATATCATTGGCTGGTTGTTAAGAGGTGGTTGTTCGGCACATATTAAACGTGTGGAAAAAAACTGGAGGGGACGTTATTTGGCGCTTGAAAAAGAGAAAGAAAACTATGTTAATCAAGTCAATAAACTGCGTCTAGTTGATGATGAGACGGATACATTGACTGAGCAATTGGCAAAATGTCAAAAAGTGGAGCGCCTTAATTCACATTTGAGGTCACATCTAAAAGATATAGAAATTGGAGCGCAAGTCATTCAAGCTGAATTACGTGCAAAAACCCAAGGACTGGCGAAATGTCAAAATATACTAGCGTCTTCAAAAAAAATTCTTTATGCAAAAAATGAAACATTACATAAGTTAACCCGAAAATTAAAAATAGCAACACATCAGTTGAATAAGTATAAGTTGCAGTTTACTAAATATGACTTTCAAAATAGTGAACGCGTTAAGGAACTAAAAACGGGATTAGGCAAAGCAAAAAAGCTATCTGAGCATTATAAGCTTGAGCGGGATGAAAAAGGTCAGCAGGTTATTGCTGTGAACGAGCGATTAGCGAGTACACAACTTAAGCTAGATGACTTGGCGAATGAGTTTGCCAAAACGGGATCTTATTTAGTGAATGCAAAGGCATCATTTGCAGAAAAAGATGAATCCATTGAGATGTTAACAGCAACCGTAAAAATTAGAGATGAAATGGTTGAGTATTATGAAAAACAACTTGAAGAACAGGGGGCTGAAAATACACAGTTAAGTAGTCAGTTAGAAGGACTTGCCAATGAATTTGCGAAAGTAGCTTCAGCAATGATGCAGACTAAGTCAGCGCAAAAAATCGAGGATGAACGTCATCAAGAAGAAGTACAAGGTCTGACTTTAGCGCTTGAAAGTATTGAAGATAAGTTAGTGCAAGCTGACAAAGCACTAGAGAAAAAAGTGCAAGAACAGGTATTGCAAAAAAAGCGGATGGTAAAACACGATAGCGCACAAAGTAAATCAAAGCTACATCGACTGGAGCGTCAGTTAAAGCATATGAAGAAAAAGCTTAAAGCCGTTTCTTCTGATAGTAATGCACAAAGGCAAGATGAAAAAAGCAAAAATAAAGGTCAAAACATTGATAGCACAATGTCTAATGTAAGTTTTTCTGGCATAAGCGAGGCGATAGAAAAAATTCGAGGGATTGGCTCAGGTCATGGAGCGCGTTTGCATAAATTGGGTATCAGTAGTAATCATGATTTATTACAGAGCGTGTTATCGAACCAAGATGCACAGGTTCTTGCCAAAAAAATCTCATGTAAACCTGCTGATATTTTATTATGGAAAAAAATGGCTGACTTTATGCGCATAAAAGGGGTGAATGCTGAGTTTGCGCAATTGCTAATGTTAAGCAAACTTAATGCTGTGCAGAATGTTGCTGCAAGTAATGCAATGCAATTATTGGATAAAATGAAGGCAGCACGAAAAAAAGAGCGTCGTATTCGCCATCTACCCGAGTTGGACGAAATTAACCAATGGATACATTATGCAAAGATGTTGAATGTAGATAATGCCGAAAATAACCTGTCTGCCACGCAGTAGCTGTCCTGATTTAAAGATTACTGTTGCCTCTCTAGTGTGTATGCTAGGATTCGCTACACATTATTAACTAGGAATCAGGTGAATATGGCACGGTATATCTTTATCACAGGTGGTGTAGTTTCCTCACTTGGAAAGGGCATTGCAGCAGCCTCTTTGGGAGCAATACTTGAAGCACGTGGTTTAAAAATAACCATGCTGAAACTTGATCCTTATATCAATGTTGATCCAGGTACGATGAGTCCGTTTCAACATGGTGAAGTCTATGTCACCGAAGATGGTGCTGAAACAGATCTTGATCTTGGGCATTATGAACGTTTTGTTGGTTTTCGGGCTACCCAACTCAATAATTTTACCTCTGGGTGTATTTATGAGCGGGTTATTGCTAAAGAACGTAAAGGTGAGTATTTAGGTGCAACCGTACAAGTTATTCCGCATATTACCGATGAAATTAAGCGTAGCGTCCGTGCAGGAGCAGGTGATGCGGACATTGCGATGGTTGAAATTGGTGGTACAGTCGGGGATATTGAATCGCTGCCGTTTATGGAGGCTATTCGTCAAATGGGGCTTGAAGAAGGTAAGAATAATGCCTTATATATGCACCTTACTTTATTACCTTATCTTGCTGCGGCGGGTGAATTAAAAACAAAGCCTACCCAACATTCGGTAAAAGAATTGCGTTCGATTGGTATTGTACCTGATGTTTTACTCTGTCGTTCTGATCGTCCTCTGCCTGAGCATGAACGGAAAAAAATAGCACTGTTTACCAATGTTGAAGAGCGTGCGGTTATTTCTGTTGTTGATCTTGATAATATTTATAAAATTCCACTGTGGCTATCCGCGCAGAAGTTGGATAGGATTGTGCTGGATAAGTTTTGTCTTAATAGTCAGCCAGAAGCGGATTTATCCGATTGGCAAGCAGTGGTCAATGCAATGGAGTTCCCTGAAAAAGAAATTACTATTGCAATGGTGGGTAAATATACCGATCTTACTGAATCTTATAAGTCGCTAAATGAAGCGCTTAAACATGCAGGTATTCAAACCCATGTTAAGGTCAATATTCGTTATGTTGATGCGGAAAAACTGAAGTCAAGTTTAAGAATATTAGAGGAAGTTGATGCTATTTTAGTGCCTGGTGGATTTGGTGAGCGGGGTGTTGAGGGTAAAATTTCAGCAGTACGTTATGCACGGGAAAATAAAATCCCTTATCTGGGAATTTGTCTTGGCATGCAGGTGGCAGTGATTGAATTTGCCCGTCATTGTGTGGGATTGAAAGATGCACATAGTACGGAATTTGTTAAAGAGACATCGGCACCGGTTATTTCCTTGATTACGGAGTGGGTTGATCAGGAGGGGCGGCTTGAGGAGCGTGATGAAAATACGAATAAGGGCGGGACAATGCGTCTTGGCGGACAAATTTGTGTGTTAAAGGAAAACACCTTAGCACGCGAAACCTATGGGGTAGATGAAGTATTGGAACGTCATCGTCATCGTTATGAATTTAACAATAATTACCGTGAACTCTTAGAGAAACATGGTTTGGTTTTTTCAGGTTTTTCGCAAGATGGGAATTTGGTCGAAATGGCAGAGTTGCATGATCACCCGTGGTTTCTCGCGTGTCAGTTTCATCCTGAATTTACCTCTCGACCACGTGAAGGTCATCCACTGTTTACAGGATTTGTTAAAGCCGCTATTGCACAACATGAAAAGCAGCAAGCATTGCGCTAAGGGTGTTTTTGTGTTTAGGTGAGCGAAAATTAGCATGTGTTGATCGTAAAATAGGGCATGGTTCAAAATAAGGTTAAGGCTTTCGTAGCCTTGATGTAGCTTGCGGAATCAAGGAATTCTGCTTTATATCTCTACATTTTTGAATCATTGCCTAATTTGACTATTAACAATGTTCATCGTTTATTCACTTATAAAAAATAATACGGAGCTAGAAGTTGATACTTTATTCTTATATTTTATTGTATATACTTAGTCAAATAGATAAGTTATATAGTCTAAGCGAATTCGCTAAGAAGGTTAATGTATCCTCCTCTACATTGCGTAGATGGGATAGCTCAGGCGAATTTAAAGCCAAAAGAAGAGAGTCAGGTCATCGATACTATGATGAGTCTGATGTAAGAAGCCTTTTAAACTTGACACCTTTGGAGGATAGAAAGTCGTTGTCTATTGTCGTGTATCGTCTCACGGGCAGAAAGACGACCTTGCCTCCCAAGTGAAAGCAATGGATGATTATTGCATTAATTCAGGTATCAAGGTTGATGATCTTATTAAAGAAATAGGCGGCGGGATGAACTTCAAAAGAAAGAAATTTTTATCGTTAGTCGATAGGATTTCAGACGGTGAAGTATCAATACTAATAATTGCTCATAAGGACAGGCTGGCTCGATTTTGGTTTGATTATTTCAAACATCTTTGTGAGATTAAAGGATGTGATTTGCAGGTGGTTAATCAGGAATCCCTTTCGCCAGAAAAGGAAATGGTCGAAGATTTAATGTCAATCATCCATACCTTCTCTTGCCGTCTGTATGGACTGAGAAGGTATAAAAAAACGCTAAAGAAAGCACTGGTAGAAAATGAAAGTCACTAGAACATTACAAGCCGAATTCAACGGCGACTTGCTTCCCATCATCAAGCAAGCAGCTTTCTTACGTGCTGATATTTGGCGCAGGTACGGTGCTTTGGGTAATGTGGGTAAAAGCGCCAGTGCAATACGGAAAGGAATAACGGCGGGTAAATTCTACACGGAGCGACCTATTGATGGGACGATACGGGCTGAAACCACTAACAGATGTCGTCAACGACATTCTTGCTTACAAAGAAGCGGCAAAACTGAACGTTAAAAAAGCGATATACAAAAGAACTTCGGATAAAACAGAACAAAAACGATTATTTAGCTTACTGAAAAAAGAGTATTGGTTGCAGGATAGCTTTCTACATAGACAGATGCGTAAGCATTTCAAACATGGTGTCTCTAAAGCAGATAATCAGTTTATTGTGCGGTCAGATAAGTTCCACACCGTTGTTAATGCTAGTTCTGGTCGCCTTGAAATACACATCAAGATCGCAAAGAAATATGGTCATAATATTGTCTTGAGAACCACGACAACAGGTAAGAATGTAGATTTAGAAAAAACGAATCTTCGTATCATCGTAAAGCAGGAGTTCGTAGAAATACATTTTGCTAGTGATAAAGAACAAGGTCGCGCCTGTGGTGATAGGCATATAGGCATTGATAAGGGCTATACAGAAGCCTACACCGACTCTGATGGGGATTTTCACGGCAAAGGTTTCGGTGAAGTGATGACTGAATACAGCAACAAACGAAGTCAGACGGGTAAATACAGAAACAAGCTACACGCTTTAGAAAAGAAGCATAGAAAAAACGGCAATCAAAGGAAAGCCGATCATATAAAAAAGAATAATCTAGGACGAAAGAAACTAGAATCAAGAAACGAATTAACAAAGAAGCGATTAATAAATATTGCTTTTAAATCTGTGCACTCAATCGTCGATAAAGCTAAAGTAGTTGCAGCAGAGGATTTAACGTCCCCCATCGCGAGTAAAAAGCCGTGGAAGGCGTTTAATAGACGCATGAGTTCTTGGGCTAAAGGCACACTTGCCGAAGTACTTGAAATCGTGTGCAAACAGCGTGATTCTCGATTAGAGACAGTTAACTGTGCGTACACATCGCAAATGGACTCCACCAATAACTTGCTTGAAGGTAAGCGTATTGGGGATAAGTTTTACCGTGAGAACGGGGATGTGTTGCAAGCTGACCACAACGCTGCACGGAATGTATTAGCAAGGCTTTATGATGAAGATATAACGCGGTATATGCCTTATAAAAAGGTAAAGGAAATCTTGCTATCACGTTCCTCCGACGGAACTGACCGTCAATGGGCTTGAGTTGCAACCGAAAGGTTATCAACCAAGTGCGGATAAGCCTTTTTGATCATGGCTAAGAATGATCAGTTTTTAAGGAACAGATAACAATGTCAGAAATAGTAGATGTACAAGCGCGAGAAATCATTGACTCTCGTGGCAACCCAACCGTTGAAGCAGATGTTACCTTAGCATCAGGTGCTTTTGGTCGAGCGGCTGTTCCATCGGGTGCTTCTACAGGCGCACGTGAAGCCATTGAATTACGTGATGGCG
>CAYNGN010000113.1:0-7428 GCA_964396615.1 uncultured Thiothrix sp.
GGAATGGATAATGTTTTTTTGGCGTGTTGTAACAGTTCTATCGTTGCTTTCGGGGCATTGGGTTTGGTGGGCGAGTTGAAAAAACTACCAAAAGCAACATAGCTTGCGCCTTCTTGTTCTGCTTTTATGGCTAATGTTAAATCGTTGTAGCAAGAAATACCAATAATAGCGTTTTGACCCAAGGTATGACGTGCTTCACTAAGGGTACTGTCGTTATTTCCCAAATGAACACCATCAGCATGGGTTTGTTTGGCGAGTTGTATATCATCATTGATGATAAAGTGGGTATTATGTCGCGCGCAAAGCTGTTGAAGTTTGTGTGCATCATGGTAACGTTGCTGCGTATTGGTTGATTTGTCTCTATATTGCAACAACTCAATGTTTTCTGCTAGAATTTTTTCCACATTGCTATGTAATGTTGTGCCCGTGTTGCCATTAGTGATTGCGTAGAGTCCATGCATATAAAAAAATTTTTAAGAGGTGTTTCAGTTATTTTGTTAAATAACATATACTTATTGTAGTATTTCGCCTAATCGTGATAAGTAAAATGAATGGCATAATTAAAAAATGTTGCTTTGATGCAACAAAAATGGGTAAAATGTGTCTCATATAGTGCGAAGATTAATTTGCAACATGAAATGAAGCTAGGTATAAGTACACTATCTATATGAGTTTGTATAATAACAACATTGAATATTAGTCATTAAAATTTTTATTGGGACTTAACAAAGGAGTCAAAATTATGAAAAAATTACTTGCAATCGCAATCGCAGCTGGCTTAGCTGCTCCAGCAATCGCTGATACTACACTTTATGGTCAGCTTCATGCATCTGTTGATGTTTTAGATGCTAATGGTGGTGTTGATAGTAAAACAACTGTTTCTTCTAACTCTTCACGTATTGGTGTTAAAGGTTCTGTTGATCTTAGTAATGGCTTAAAAGCTATTTATAAAGCTGAGTGGGGAATAGATACAGGTGGTGCTGATAGTACTGGGAGTTATCAATTTAAAAATCGTAACCAAGTTATTGGTGTTGCAGGTGGGTTTGGTGCGGTATTAATTGGTCGTCATGACACGCCAATGAAAATTATTGGTCGTAAAGCAGATCTTTTTTGGTCAACGCAAATAGGTCAAAATCGCAGCGTCACTAATCCAAAAGCATGGGATCTTCGTACAAATAACGTTGTTGCTTATCAATCTCCTAAAATGGGTGGTTTTCAAGGATTAGCAGCTTATGTTACTGATGCTGATGGTGGTACAGGGGATAATACTATTTTTAGTATTAATGGTATCTATAAGGCAGGTCCATTAATGGTTGGCGCGGGTTATGAAACTCATGACTTTAAAGTAAAAGATGATGAAAATGCTTTTCGCTTAATGGCATCCTATAAGTTTGGTGCTGCTAAAGTGGTTGGTTTTTATCAAGATGAGACAAATAGTGGTGCGATGGTTACTTCTAGTACTGCTGATGCGACAGTAGTGGGTCTTGGTGCATCTTACAAGGTGTCATCTGCTGGAACGGTTAAAGGTCAGTACTATACTCGTGATGTTGATGGCGCGGCTGAGACTACAGATTTAATTGCACTAGGTTATGATCACAAGCTAGGTAAATCAACAGCAGTTTATGCTCAATATGCGACTATTTCTGGAAATGGTGGTGTTACGCTTGGTGGAAATGGTCATGAGGAGAGTATTTCAGCAGGTGCTACTGGCGATGAAGCCGACGGCTTCTCTGTTGGTATTCGCCACAAGTTTTAAATTCTAATTTATTAGAGCTTAAATACTAAAAAAAAGGCATCCATAAGGATGCCTTTTTTATTGCCATATTTACAATATATAACCAAAAATAATAAACAGCACCACAGAAAGCCCCGCCCCGACCAATGCATAAGGCAACTGACTATTCACATGCTCCATATGATCACACCCTGCTGCCATTGAAGAAATAATCGTCGTATCTGAAATCGGCGAAGCATGATCACCAAAAATCCCTCCCGATACCACCGCGCCCATTGTTAACGCTAAAGCCGCCTCGGTACTCACCGCTAAACTAATCGCAATCGGCATCATAATTGAAAACGTTCCCCAGCTTGTTCCTGTGGAAAGGGCAATAAGTGCGGCGAGAAAAAACACAATCACAGGAATGAGTGCAGGTGAAACCGTGTCTTGAGCCAGTGTTGCGAGAAACTTACCTGTGCCTAATTCATTACTCATATTGCCAATAGCAAAGGCGAGAATTAAGACGAGAGTAATCGGCAGCATTGTCGCCAAGCCCTTATAAAAACTACTATAAAAGGCTTTTTTAGTCATGATTTTGTTATACAAGTAATAGACAAAGGTAAACAATAAAGCATTGACCACGGCATAAAACACCGAGGTAGAGCCACTGCCTTTAAAGAGATTACCATCCCCCGTTAAATACAGCGCGACAGGCATCGTGCCAATTAATACCACCAATGGCAGCAGCATATGCAGTGGGTTACCGCTCTCTGTTTCATGGTTGCTAATGATTAATGGGCGTGCATTTGCCTCAAAGGTTTTCATCGAGCCAATATTCCAATTATATCGAATGGTAAAAAAGACCAGTATCACGCTAATGAAGGCATAAAAATTAAACGGAATAGAGGCAATAAACAGCGAGGTTGGATTACCAACAATAAGTCCTGCATTAACTTGTGCAGTAATCAAGCCAATGAGTAGCGCGCCCCATGCATTTAATGCGAGCAATGAGCAAACAGGTGCTGCGGTTGCATCACAAACATAAGCGAGTTTTTGTCGAGAAACCCCATATTTATCGGTTAAAGGTCTTGCCACTGTTCCCGCAATAAGAGAGGTAAGTGATGATTCAATAAAGATAACCAAGCCAATAATAAAGGCTAAAAATAAAGCGCTTTGTTTGGAGCGTACTTTGTTTTTCTTTTGGCTTAAGTAATGTACAAAACCATTTACGCCACCACTATCAATAATGAGTTGAATAATGGCGCCCACCATTAAGGCAAATAACAAGGTTTTGGTAATCCAGCCTTCACTAAATAGAGCAATAATGTCATCAAAAAAATGAATAAAGGCAGTGGCAGGATTAAAATCATGCAGAATTAGTTGTCCTGAAAAAATACCTGTTACCAGTGAAATGACCACATCTTTGGTCAATATGGCTAAAAAGATGGCGAGCAACGGAGGAATGAGTGAGAGTGCGTTATAGTCCATAGATTTGTATTATGTGATGAAGGATGAAAAATGATGAGGAGGGGCAGTATTACTGCAACCTATTAATAAATATACAAGTGATTCGGATAAACTGTCTACTCATATGAACACTTATCATGTTATACTCGCGTTCTGAGTGCGTTTTTTATGTTTGGTTACTAATCATAGTATAATTTTTGTAATGTTTAACACGGTTTTTTCATTATAAATGGGCTTTATGGTTAAACCTGCAGGGCTAGAAACGTACAGAGGTCAATAATTAGAAATTAGAAAACCAGTCATTAGGATGTTATTTATGCTATCAAGCTCCCAAGAAAATAATGTTGTCGTCTTCCCCGCGAGCTTTGTACCACAGCGACGTGTTCTTCAACAACCTGCTAATGAAGCAGAACCCATTAAAGAATTGTTTATTGAAGGTATTGATAAGCCTGAGCCAATGACAGTCAATGGAATGCATAATAGTCGTTATAGACTCCCCAATGCCACTCAGCAGCAACACCTTATTCCGCGTACACGTAAAGCCCCTGAAGCAGGTTTTCGCCTGATGGAAACACCTGATACAACGCTTGCGACAGTGATGGCAGCAAAAACAACACGAGCGGGTTTAGTCAATGATGAAAATGTTATTTTAATTTGTCCTGAAGCCCCTGAAAAGGTTATTCAACGGCTTTCCATGACGGGGCTTGATGTGGAGTCAGCCATTGATTTTGGGCAGCTTGTGCTGCTGAGTTCTATACCTGCTATATCAAGTGATATTGGACTATCAACGAATTATCGTGAGCTGTTTGGTGAGTTATTTCTATTGGCAGATATGCCTGCTGATCGTGTCATTATGTTGGGGATGGATTTAGTGGTTAATTTAGAATCGCAATATCAAGCACAAGCCTCAATTAGTAAATTTACCCAAGCAGCGGATGAAATGGGGTGTAAATTTATTGCGCAATATACACGGAATAACAGTGTTGAACATGATCGCCTTGATGCGGCATGTAGTTCGTTAGTCAATTCTTATTTTGTCATGAGTCGTGCAGCAGCAGGAAATCGTTATAACTTGCAGATAAAGAACTTATTACGCTAGTTTTTATTAGGCTGAACGAGAGTAGGAGTGTTGATTGAGTGAGTAAGCAAGAAAGAATAACACAGCATGAAGGCACTTATTTTACACGCTATGTGCCTGAAAAAAAATGTTCATCTCAAACGATTGTACCAAGAAAAACCTTTAACACAGAAATCAATAAAGCCGCTGAGTTAACCGCGTTCACGGGATTAAAGTTTGCGATTAGTGGTCTGCTCATTTTTCTTTTTATGGTCGGTATTGCTGTTAGTTTGTATGTGTATACAACGAGTAGCACGTATAAATCGCCATCTTTTGATGCTTATGGTTTGGTTTTGGTAGAGAAGAATGCCTCATTATCAAAAGTAGTGTCAAGTCCCTTAAAACAGCAATCAAGGCAGGAATGGATGGTTTTTGCTGATCAGCATCAGCTTAAAACAGCAACCTGTTCATGGGAGCAATTGGCGAAATGCCAACAATATTATCAAAAATGGATGTTTGTGATTCTTGCTGAATAGGTATGTTTTAGGTTATCTTAGCAGCTTCGTTCATCAATGATTAGTAGGTGAAAAGGTTGTGTTTGGAAATGATCGTGATGGCATGAGGCAGTTTTTTTGTGATTGCTGGAAAAAAGAAAAAACAGGTATACCACTGGAGCCCTTAGAAACGCAAATTGTTACGGTTATAAAAGAACATCCTGAATACCATGCTGTTCTAGAAAACGTAGAAAAAGCAAAGGCTCGTGAGTATTTTCCTGAGTTGAATGAAACCAATCCTTTCTTGCATATGAGTATGCATCTCAGCATACGTGAGCAAATGGGGGTGGATCGTCCCGTGGGGGTTCGCTCGTTGATGCAGGGTCTTATTCAGCATTTTGGTGAACATGAAGCAGAACATGAAATGATGGATTGTCTTGCTGAGGTGTTATGGCAAGCACAAAAACAGGGGGCTGCGCCTGATGATCAGCACTATCTTCAATGTCTTAATAATAAAAAAATAAGGTAAACCCAGTATCTTTAGGAGTTATTAATGAAAATTATTATATTACTGTTTTTGTCAATCATGTTGACGGCTTGCTCTTCTGCCCCTGTGTCAGAAAATAGGGCAGGTACGATTAAGCGCGAAGAAGACAAACAGATGCAAATGGGTGTTGTCACGCATGTAAAGCAAGTGCGTATTGTCGGAAAATCCTCTCATATTGGTCATAGTGCTGGGCGAACCGTTGGTAGTATTGCGGGTGGAGCAGCAGGTTCAGGGTATGGGAGTGTTGCTGGTTCGATAGCAGGCGCTTTTATTGGTGGTGTTCTTGGATCTAGTGCCGATAAAGGCTTGCAAAAGAAAGCAGGTTTAGAAATTACCATACGCTTAACGAATGCAGAAGAAGTAACGGTTACACAGTTGGCTGAGACGAGTTTTAAAGTAGGGGATTTAGTACGCTTGGAAATGGCCGGTGGGAAAGCACAGGTTGTTCATCAAAGTGAAGAAAAATAACACGTGATACTTACCTGCTCCTCTAAGAAATTATTTAGGTGGATAACGATAGTATAATTTGTACATTATTTTTTCCATAATCCTGATTTTCCCCCTGATTTTTCTATGAGATGGATATTGCTTATTGTCATGCCTTTATCAATAGCTTTACACATATCATAAAGGGTTAATAGAGTGATGTTAACAGCCGTTAACGCTTCCATCTCGACACCTGTCACATGATGTGTTTCTGCCGTTACAAGGCAAAGGATCGCTTGTTTTTCTTTATTGATAATTAGCTCAATATTGATTTTGGATAAGGGCAGTGGATGGCATAGTGGGATAAGTTCAGCTGTTTTTTTAGCAGCCATAATGCCTGCAATGCGCGCAACGCCCAATACGTCGCCCTTTTTATTATCGCCTGCTATTATTTTGCGTAGTGTTTCATTTTTCATCGTTATTTCCCCACTTGCTTTGGCAATACGATGAGTAACTGTTTTTCCTCCTACGTCAACCATATGGACTTCACCCGCTTGGTTAAAATGCGTTAGTTTTGACATGATATTGTTATTCCAAAGTGTGTTGTTTTGTGAGAGGTATTGTAGAAAAAACGCATGGTTAGTATGGGGCTTATAAGATTTAGTCTTTCACCACAAGTCTGTTTTTTATAGACGTTAGTTTAAGCAAATGATACCTTGCACGCAAGATTCCTGTTTAACCTTAGAGGTTGACAGAGTATCTGTAACGAACCCTATAAATAATAAATATAATTGGCTTTGTGTTATGAATATCTTTAAGCGGTTTTTCAGTACCGTGAATACTGACCTTGGATTTTTATTGCCTTCACTTTTTGTTTCATTTTTTTTGCTACCTACATTCTCCTTTGCGAGTGCGACTTGGGATCAAATTTATGTGTATAAAAAACCTGATGGCGATCATGAGATAACGGGAACCAAAATGAATAATAAAGGGTTTTCATTAATTAAAACCTATCGAGCAAAGAAAGCATCAAAAACAAGAGGTAGCCTTGTACCTAAAAAGATGAAAGGTTCTCGTTGTGATCTACACCATATAAAGGAGAAAGCGGCTGCTTATAAATATACAATTACGATGTATTCTAAAATGTATAAAGTTGATGAGGCATTAGTGATGGCGATTATTAAAAATGAGTCGTGTTTTAAAGTAAATGCTCGTTCTCGTGTTGGTGCGATTGGCTTGATGCAGTTGATGCCTGGCACCGCAAAGTATTTACAAGTCAGTAATCCTTGGAATCCAAAACAAAATATTCAAGGGGGCGTAAAGTATATTGCTGAAATGCTTAGAATGTTTAAGGGTAATAAAAGACTTGCGTTGGCAGCTTACAATGCAGGCCCTGCAAATGTGAGAAAGCATAAAGGTATCCCTCCCTTTAAAGAGACACGTACCTATGTGGCACGTGTTATGAGTGATTATAAGAAGCTAAAAGCGTCGGGAATGTTTTCTCTCTAATATCATGTTTGTTATGCTCTAAAGGGGGGCTAGAGAGCATATTTTTGTTGTTTGGCGGCGCTTAATATTTTCTTGTTCCCCTGAGGGGTTTGGTGGTAAGGTTAGCGCCACTTGGTATTTTAATAAACGAATTAGCTTAGGAGTAAAATTCATGGATTTTAGTGAAGAATTGGATGCACGCAATTTAAATTGTCCTTTACCTATTTTGCGT
>CAYNGN010000114.1:0-7417 GCA_964396615.1 uncultured Thiothrix sp.
ACCTATGCGGCGACAATCAACTGAAAACTCACATGATATACATACCTTGCAGGATTTAATCCTCAATTTAGCTGTCTTTGAGTTTCTATTTCATAAAAATGATCCGCAAGTAAAAAAATCGGATTCACTTCAGGAAAATGAAACAAGCCAACAAACATTAATGGATAAAATAAAATTAAAACCAAGTGAAGAAAGCCTACGAGAGTATCACTGGTATTTTTTTTTATTTTCTCCTATTATTATTAACTTATTCCTCATTTTGTTGAGTATCTTTTTATTTTCTTTTTTGAGTCAATACACCATTGAAAACACAAATACTATTGGCGGACTGGGAGATATTGGACCAATTGGAGAACAGACAGACATAAAAAAATATACAATAATAACAAACTTTCCTTATAATTTTGTTATTGCGGTTCTTTCATGGTTTTTATTCACGATTTACTATGTACATTGGATTTTATCAACCCTTACTGATTTAAGTCAAAAAATACGTCAAGGCTACTTCAATGCCCAACTTGACCTGATACCACAACAAATTCTTAATGAGCTATCTTATATACCAACCCAAGAACAAGTTGATAGAGGAATTACCTATGTAAAAAATATCCTGAACTGGAGTAGCGGTATTGTTTTTCTAGGTTTAATGGCAGTCCTTGAAATTTTTTCCCAATCAGCCTCTCGTGAGGTTATTGATTATGAGTTATGGGGTAAATTAATGAATTTATTCTACTTAAGTGAATAGAGGCTAATAATGAAAGAACAGAAAAACCCAGCTGATAATCTTTATTTATTATCATTTATTGATGTCATTGATCGTTTAGATATCTTAATGCTAGAAATTCGCCATTTACAGCAAACGATTATCCATGCGTTAAAAGCTCCGACCTTATATTTACCATTGCGTTTTGAAGAGGCACACTTATTTGGCAATGATTGGCATCAACAACTCTTTCACAGAAGTAATAGTAACAATGATTTTAGACTGGCAAAAAAATGGTTAATCCGTTATCCAACCCCTAAAAAAGCGGTTGATTATTATTATCTCCATCCAGAAGGAATTACCCCAGAAGGCGAGACCTATAAACAAATAGAAGTTACGCTTAAATACCGTATTGGCAAAATTTGGATGGGAGATAACTGGGTGCGTGATCAACGTCGTCAATACCATGCATTATCTGCGTTACAAGTTCTTAAACAACGGGTGCTACATGACAAAATTATGCTATCACAAGCAGCACTACAGGCAGATTTATTAAGTGATGGAAAAAATACACGTCGACAAATTCTCCAAAAACCTGCTTTTCTTATTCTGCGTGAAGGGATTTTGAGCCAAATGGATGTCTATGTATCCATCTTACGCAATCATAAACATCAAATAGGACAATCACTTGATTTTAGTATGCCCAGTGATCCGCACCCCAGTATTGAAAGACGGCGTGAAATGGGAATTTTTATGGACTTTATTTTTAATCGCACCCTCGATATCCAACGCGATATTTTACATTTATGTTCACGTTTCAAGCACCACGAGGATGATGAAGAACCAAGCAATGGTTTATGGATGTTTCATGGTTGGTCGCAAAACACCAATGTTTCCAGTGTACAACTGTACGATAAAATCAATGCTACTTATAATCGATTTGGCATTTATGAAGAAGAACAGCAAGAACAACATATTGCTTATGTTAATACGAGTTTTTGGACACCTGATCGCCCTGATCTTCATCCTATGGTTGCTTATCCTGTTGCCGAAAGCGTGGTGCGTAACCACTTAGGTGGCTTAAGTGAAATGAGCTTATCAAATAATGAGGATATCTTTACGGCTTTAATGATTCGTCTTAAATCTGTCTTTATTGAAGCTATCAAAACTGTTCCCTTGATGGCTTCTTTAGAATCACAGCTCGAAGAAATTTTAAAGACAACGGCCGCTGATTTATTAGCAAGCTCCGTAAAAGGGGTTGCCTATTTGTATCCTTTATTTATCACGACCATTGGGCAAGGACTTGCCTCACAATTGTATGTTGGTAAGGAAATTAAGCTGGATATGATTCACTCCTTAGAACGAGGCACAGCTTGTTATGATGATGCTATTTTATGGTACCTTCGCTTACAACTCACCGCTTTTTGGGTCAAGAGTGTTGCTCATGAACTATCACCTTTAGATGAAAAAATTATTGCAGCAGTAACAAAAGTGTGTCAGGAATTACTTGATTTCTTAAATCGCTACACCCCTGCAAGCCGTCAACGCGCAGCACCTTATTGGTGCTCACTATTAGCTGCATTGATTAATGAAATTGATAAAAGCCCCACACTGCGTATCACCAAACAATGGTGTGCCGATCGTGCTAATGATGGTAAGTGTAAGGCTAATAATAGTAGTGATGAACTTGAGCGTGCTAGCAAGAGGCGTTTTCCACGCTCAACCCGCAGCTTAGATATACGCTTGCAAAATTATTTATTTCGTCAAGCAGTACGCCTAAAAAGATCGCCGAATAAAGCACTTGCCCATTCAAAAGATTTAGCAAAAGACTTTAAAAAACAATATGGTCTTACCATTGAAACAATCACACTCAATGGGGAAAATAATCGATATTTATCACACCCACCTTCTTTATTCAGCCATATTTATTCCATTCCTTATCAAGCGGCCTTTATCCGTAGTATAGATATGCTACACAAGGATTTAACGGATGAAGACTTTTTTCACCAATTACATTGGGATATGGAATTAGGACGTAGCCTCTTTGGCTTCGCCTTAGAGTTTCATGCACGCGAAACAGAATCACCGGAACAACGTTTATCGCTCTGTGTCAATCAGGTCGCTTACGCCTATCACAAAATAGAAGAAACATCAGACCTACGCGAAGCATTAGAAAAATGGTTATCAGCAGATCAGGAAAAAAAACACCAAAAAAAATATAATTTAGAAAAAATGAATGATATTGCCACATTAAGAAATATCTGTAATAACTTAAAAAATATAGGGGCTATCCATCTTATTGCTGCTTTTGAGAGAACTCCTTCAATTAATACTAAAAAAACCCGCTATCTTGAAATCATTGCAGGACACAAACTACGTGATTTACTAGAAATACTGCCAAAAAAAGAAATGTATGGTGTTGATAAAGAGATGCCTGAATTATTTTCTACCTTGGTGCAATTTTTATCTATACGTCGTCTGCATAGTGAAGTAAAAAAAGAGCATCCGAAAAAAAGATTTTTTTATAACAAAATGCTAGCGGCATTAGGCGATATTAATGAACAAGACAAAAATAACTATGAACAACTCACCTCAGTAAAAGAGCAAGTCAATGACCTATACTTGCCTGATCCTATTACGAGTATGCTGATCAAGCGTATTTCAATAACAAATTATTACCCTATTTCCGATCCTCGGCGCTTTTTGTCTTTTAACAATAAAAATGGAATGGATTTAGCCAAAATCCTAAAATACAAACAATGGAAAACAGCATTCAATTTCGATACAAAAAGTATTGATCAACAAAAAGAAGATGACACATGGGTTATTTTAGGGCGTTTTGATGCATTGAGTATGATTAAAGTACGTCTACCGTGTAAATGTTATATACAAGGCTTTGACGAAGAAAATAAGCTACCTCATTTAATAAATGATACCCATAAACAGCTAAGCGAAACATTCCCCCCGCATTTTTCTCGTCGTGAAATCGCTCGACCTGTCGCTTTATTGCCTGAGCCTAAATCAGCATTAGGCATAGCAGAGCCTTGTGAGATGTTTACTATTCTCAATGTAACCTTACAACGACGCAGTATGCGTCTTGATTTTCTTTATCGTCTTATACAGGCATTAGAGGAAGAGGACAACAATCCTTCCAGTAAAAGCATGTCGAATATGGAAGGAGAAATCAAAAAGCTCAAAGAAAATGCTATTTTTGTCACAGGCTTTTTAACGGATGGCTGGGGAGACATCTTATTTAAATTTAGTAAAATCATGAAAAAAGAAGGTAAGAATGATGAAAGCGAGTTAAAAGAAAGCGATATTGCACATATTTTTGCCTTCCAAAAAGCCGTTTATGAAGATTTTATGGTAGACCGTACTGAAATTACCTTTGCACCACAATGTATTGATCACACATTAGGCTTAAGTGAAGCCTACAGAGTGACGCTTGAAACGAGGATGATGGAAGACCGATGGTTAGAAAAAGGGGTTGATAACTATATTAATACAATGAAAGAACTACAAACCACCCTCCCACATTTTTTACAGAAAGTAGACATGACCATGCTTTCTGGACGCAATGATTTTAAATTTACCTTTACGCTTAATGAAAACTACTTTGATTCTAATAATCAAGAAAGAATCATTCCTGATGCATTTATTTTACTTATCAAATGGTTAGAAGGAAAACTACTCAAGGAAACAACGACATTACCTATAGCTGATCAAAAGGATGGCCAAAAACCCAATGCTATGCACATGTTAAGCCATATTGAAACCTATATTGAAAAACACGTAATACTTTGATTTTATATCCGAATTACTCACCAATCTTAATCCGATCGCAACGCATCAATCGGATTAAGATTCGCCGCCTTATATGCAAGTAATAAGAAAGATGGCGACTTTACCTATTCTTCTTTTTTTGTATACATATTAGTAGACATATGATGTGCCTTTAAACAACTTGGAAATATTAAACAATAGGTTTATGATAACCGCTCACTGCGTGTTCGCATTATTTCGTAACTATCCTGTTACCTCAATCTCCCGCACCTCAATCAGCCGTCAACATAAATCTAAGGACAAAAAATGAAAATTCTCCATATAATCACAGGTCTTCCTATGGGGGGAGCGGAAATGATGCTCTTTAAAGTACTTTCTGCAATGGATCTAAAAAAATTTCCTTCTGAGATTATTTGTCTATCGGCGAATGTTGAACTCGTTGAACGTATTGAGGCATTAGGCGTTACAGTACATGTATTAGGGATGAAAGGTGGACTGCCAACCCCCTCAGGCTTAATGAAACTGGTAAAAATAATGAAACAGTTCGAGCCTAATGTTGTACAAACATGGTTATACCATGCCGATCTTATTGGTGGTCTTGCGGCAAAATTCTTCTCTAAAAGCAAGATTGTGTGGAATATCAGGTCAGGAGATATGCTGCTTCGTAACAATAAATGGCACGCTTATTTAACCGCAAAAATCAGTGCCTGGATCTCACCTTGGGTTCCCGATACTATTCTTACCAATTCGTATAATGCTCACACAAACCATGCAAAATTTGGCTACAGTGACAAAAAATTCCAAGTGATTCCCAATGGGTTTGATATGAATCATTTCAAACCCAACCCAGCAATGAAAACAAAGCTGAAACAGGAGCTTGGTATCCCAGAATCAGCGACAATATTAGGTACAATAGGACGCTTTCATTATCAAAAAGATTTTAATACTTTTGTCAAAACAGCGGCAATATTGGGTGAAAAACATCCTGATCTGCACTTTTGTATGTGTGGTCCTAACATCAATAATGAGAATGAGCTGTTAATGTCATGGATTAATGCAACATCATTACAGGCGCGTATTCATCTACTTGGTATACGCCATGATGTACATAACATCCTGCCAGCATACGATATCTTTATGTCTTCGTCTTCTTGTGGCGAAGCGTTTGGTAATGTTATCGGTGAGGCAATGGCATGTGCTGTGCCTTGTGTCGTTACTGACGTAGGCGATTCAGCAATCATTGTTGGTGATACCGCTACAGTCGTCCGACCACGTGACCCTGCTGGTTTGGCCAAGGAGGCTGACAGCCTACTTCAATTATCCGTTGAACAACGTGAGGAAATTGGCGCACTCGCAAGACAGCGTGTCGCTCAAAAATATTCATTACCCACAATAGCTAAAACCTACAGTGATTTTTATTTACAATTAGGCTCTGCAAGTGTAGATAACCAGCAAAAACAAGCCGTTTAGCAACAAAAACTATCGATGTTCAGATAATTACATTCACACTAACGAACCCAGCCAACCATGTGGATTATTTTTAAATCAGCAAGAACTCGCTACGCTCAAACATGCTTCTGATTAAAAAATAACACACATGACTGGCTTCTAACCTATGAACACAATTATCTAACGCTCTATAAATGAGCATTGCGCTGCGATTACATGACAAGACTCATAAGGCTCTAATTTTTCAATGCTCGAACCTGATCCAAAATTTCATCAGCATCCCATTCACGTCCACCCACTGCCTGATAAACAAGATTGCCGTCAGTATCTAATATAAAGGTCGTCGGCAAGCCTTTCATCGGCCATGAGTTACTTGCCCTGCCTGAATCATCCAGCAACACGGTAAAATCAATAGGATACTTAGCAGTAAAAGCGAAAACCTCATCTGCACTTTCCCCTACATTAATAGCAATCATCGCAATCCCCTCATTTTTAATCTTGTGCCATGCGCGGTTCATTGATGGGATTTCTTTACGACAAGGTGGACACCACGTTGCCCAAAAATTAACAATAACAGGTTTGCCTTTATACTCAGCAAGCGTATGCTCTTTTTCATCAGTATCCAGTAACTTAAAATCAGGGGCAGGTATTCCATGCAGCCTTGTCAATAGACTAAACCCTGCTCCACTTTTCTCACCTCCCCCTCCTGACAGCATTCCCATGTTCGGTTTAATAACAAAAAAGAGTACTACAGCAATCAGCAGTATAAGAGGGATAATGGCTTTTTTAATCATAGTTTACGATTCTCATATTTAATTATTTTTTGCACACCGTTTTGCTACCAAACGACGTTTAAGTCAAAAGAGATTGCAACATCCTTTTGTTCTGTTCTTGTATTCTTTATCACTGTCTGCATCGGATAACCTGTTGCAATATCATTTTAATACAACTCATAGATATTCTATAGATATTCGAATAATTGCGTTTTTAAAAATAATCCACATAGCGGGCTGGATTCGTAAGCGTGAATGTAATTATCTGAACAGCTATATATGCGCCTCTGATAAACGAACAATCGTTGTATTATCACTATTATGCTTATCCCACTTGCCATCTGATGCAAGCATTAACATGCTATTGCTAGACAGTTTTAAGGTAAAAATATCGGCATACGGTTGCTCCAAACGGAGTGATAACGCTTTGCGATGTTCCTTGCTCGGTGCATTGGTATGCTGCTTAATACTAAAATGAATACCCCCATAACCCAGTGCTTGGGCAATACGGCTGTCATGTTTATTCATTACCGCTTGATAATCAGTTTCACTAATAAAACCATCACGTAAGGCAATACCTGCTTCGGTATGATCAAAGGTCAGTTGTTGCTCATTTTCACCCGTACATTCCCCCATACACAAAAAGGCACGGCTATCACCAATATTGGCGAGTAAGGCGACACCTTCAGCAGTAACGTCTGCCATTACT
>CAYNGN010000115.1:0-7350 GCA_964396615.1 uncultured Thiothrix sp.
TAGTGAAGAATTGGATGCACGCGGTTTAAATTGTCCTTTACCTATTTTGCGTTGCAAAAAAGCCATTAATAAAATGGCTGAAGGCGATGTATTAAAAATCGTTGCAACAGATCCTGGTTCGGTTAAAGATTTTGAGGCTTTTTGTAAGCAAACGGGTAATGAGTTACTTGAAACTGCTGAAGAGGGTAGTGAATTTAGTTTTTTTATTAAGAAAAGCTAACTAAATGGCAGGAAGAAGTTGCTAATATTACTTTTTAGCGCATTGAAAAGGCATCCTCATCGGATGCCTTTTGCATTTTGGTGATTACCTGTTTTTTTGTGTTTATTTAAGGTTTTATTGATGAAACGTGATGATTATGCACTAAAAAAATGGTTAGTTGAACGTAAAAACCAGTCTCTTTACCGCACCTTAAAAACACTTGAAAGCCCACAGAAAACACATATTATACTGGATGGGAAGCCATTGCTTTCTTTTAGTAGTAATGATTATTTAGGGTTAGCTGCACACCCAAACGTTATTAGTGCCTTTCAAAAAGCAGCTAATCAATATGGTGTTGGTAGTGGAGGCTCGCATCTTGTAACAGGACATTGTATAGAACACGTACGTTTGGAAGAAGCGTTAGCTCTTTTTACGGGACGAGATAAGGCATTGTTATTTTCTTCTGGTTATATGGCAAATATAGGCGTGATCAATGCGCTCGTAGAAGCTGGGGATGTTGTTTATCAGGATCGTTTGAATCATGCCTCTTTATTGGATGCAGGGATGCTATGCAGAGCAAAAATGATACGTTATCGTCATAATAATGTTGCTATGTTAAGTAAGAAACTAGAGTGTCAGCCTAGTCAGTCTAAGCAAACTAGTATGATTGTTAGTGATGGTGTTTTTAGTATGGATGGTGATATTGCATCTGTTGTTGATTTAGCAAGACTTGCCAAGCAACATGCCGCATGGTTGATGATTGACGATGCGCATGGGTTTGGAGTATTGGGGAGTGCTGGGGGAGGTTTGCTTGATGCTGAAAACCTCACTCAACATGATGTTCCTATTCTAATGGCAACCTCAGGGAAGGCGTTAGGGACAGCTGGAGCATTTGTGGCAGGATCGCATGATCTTATCGATTATATAACTCAAACAGCTCGTACCTTTATCTATACGACGGCGATGCCACCAGCGATTGCTGCTGCTACGCTGGAAAGTTTAACTATTATTACGCAAGAAACATGGAGACGTGAAAAATTACAAATGCTCATTGCATTATTTAAAGTAGGTGCAAAAGAGAGAGGATTACCACTTTTTCCTTCAGATACTGCCATTCAGCCTTTAATGATTGGCGATAGTCAGACAGTACTGGCGATAGAAAAGCAACTAAAGGACAAAGGAGTGCTTGTTATTGCGATTAGACCGCCGACAGTGCCTGAAAATACAGCGCGTTTGCGGATTACTTTGTCTGCTGAGCATAGTGAAAACGATATATACTACTTGTTGGATATGTTGAGTCTATGCCAGAAAAGGGTGGTAGAAAAAAGGGGCAGACTTTCATCTGCCCAAAGTTGCGAGGGAGAGTTATTAAAGCCCACAACAAGGACTTTAGTTATTGATGAGTCGGAGTGAGGATAGTTCGAGTTCATTTTTTTTATGTTTTATTTTAATGTTTATGAGATAAGTGGGGTATTTATTTGATTTTTATCGTATTGTTTTTTTAAAAAACGATTTTTTGAATGGAAGCCAATACGAAAATTTTTTACTATACTTTTGAACCTACTTCTATCATTTTACGACTGTTATTTATATATGCCGAATGAGTCGCGACACCACCAGGAAATACAAGCAGATACCGACGATTATGTGCTATTACAATTGATCTCGGTAGGAAACGAAAGTGCCTTTTCTGTTTTATATCAGCGTCATTCACCTGTGTTGTTACGTTATGCTGCCCATTTTCTTAATGGAGATGTTTCGTTGGCAGCAGACATTGTAGATGATGCGATGTTTCAGATTTGGAAATCTGCGGCTGGATTTAAGGCAAAATCAAAACCTTCAACATGGATGCATTCCATAACACGTAATAAATTGGTTGATTATTTGCGAAAGCATTCAGATAGTCGCCTTGATAAAGACTTGTTGCGTATTAGTATGGAAAAAATAGTCCCTTCAGCAGAGGTAACATTAGTGCAAGACTCTGTTGGCAAAGACTTATTACGTTTTATGGACAAATTAAGTGCTGAGCATCGAGAAGTATTGACATTTTCCTACTTTCAAGAGCTGAGTATTAAAGATATAGCCGTTATGTTGGGGATCTCTGAAAACACAGTTAAAACACGTATGTTTTACGCAAGGCAAAAAATGAAAAAAATTTTGCAAGGTGCGGGTATTTTAAGTAATGAATATGAATCAGATTGAGCGTGCACGGCAATTATTGCCATGGTATGTTACGGGAAAATTGTCTTCTGCTGAAGTCAGTTTTGTGAAAGAAGTGATGACTGTATGCCCCACCTTATATGAGGAATATAAGGTGCAGCAACAGCTTTCGCAAATGATTAAGCACGATCCACATATCGTTAATACAAGTGTTATTAGTACACAAGAGCAACGTTTAGATACACTCATGCAGCGTATTCATGCAGATCAACAGCAACAGAGCGTTATAGCAACGAATGGTGATCAGCCTTTTTTTATACAAACGCTTGCAAATATTAAGCAAGCGTTTGTTAATATTTTTGTTGTTCCAACAAATAAATGGGTTTTTACTGCAATTGCAAGTGTTGCGGTATTTGCTATTGTGCAAGCGACGTTGTTTGACTTTTTTTTAAAAAGTGAAACGCAAGTAGGCGATAAAGAGAGTGACTATGTTTCAATGTCAGCTAACACACCTATTATTTCGAGTGGTGAGCGTATTATTATTCAATTTGATCAACAGGCGACACAGGAAGCGATTGCCCTTTTTTTGCAAACGATTGATGGCACTATTATAGAACATCCTGATGGTAGTTATACTTATCGCTTGGCCTTGAATAAGAAAATAACAGTTGAGCAGATTGAGGCTTTGTTGATTAAAATAAAAGCTGACAAACTGATTCAGTTTGCTGGAAGAAGCGTTTAATATGCCAGTATTGTACAAAATACAAGGATAGTTTACGGATGAAAATGAAGATAGGCAGTCAAGCGGTTGTATCCTTGCTGTGTATTTTTCTGAGTATGAATACAGCCGTGTTTTCAGCAGAAGCAGAAATGGAATGCTATATTCAAGACACTCTCTGTTTTTCTATTCCTGATAAAAGAACAGATTATATTAGTGATGAGTTATTGCTGCTTTTCCCAAAAAATTATTCTAAAGAAAAACAAAAGCGTCTATTGGCTCGTTATCAACTGGATGAAATTGAATCTGATGATTTGGCAAGTCTTGGGCTAAGTCTTAGTAAAACAGATACAAATGGGCAAGATGCGTTGGAAGTGAAAGAAAAAATTAACCGTATTTATGACGACATAGAAGCAGCAACCAATAATGTTTATCTGAGTGCTGCTCGTCTTTCAGCAAAAACGATAAAGGAATCTTACCCTCACTCTCTGACTGGAGCAGGGCGGGCGCGGGGTTATTCAAGTGGCAAAGGGGTTCTTATTGGTCTTATTGATGGCCCTGTGGATAAAAATCATCGCGGATACAATAAAGATAATATAGAACAAATTGATCTTGTACCCAATTTACCTAAAAGTCTTCGCTATTTATTACACGGTACTGCTATGGCAGGAGTACTGATTGGGCAGGACCCAAAAATTGGCATAGCCCCCAATGCGCGTTTATTAGCAATTAGTGCATTTTCAGTGAATCCAGAGGATAAAAGTGAAAGTAATTCAGCACTTGTGGCAAAAGCCATTGATATTGCGATACAACGTAAAGTAAATATACTGAACCTCAGTTTTGCAGGTGGTGAAGATCCTTTGGTGAGTCGATTAATTCGTAAAGCGATTAATTCAGGTATTTTTGTTGTGGCAGCCTGTGGTAATAACGCTTCTAAAGAACCCGTATTTCCTGCGGCTTTACAGGGGGTTATTGCTGTTACTGCTGTTGATCATCATAAAAAGCGCTATAAAAAAGCGAATACGGGGAATTATATTGATGTGGCTGCTCCAGGAGTTAGGATTTTAACCACAGCGCCTGGTAATCGGAGTGATTTATCAACAGGAACTTCAATTGCAACAGCGAATGTGTCTGCAAGCCTCGCATTACTTCTGGCAAAGAATCCGAATATTCCGCGTGATATTTTAAGTGCAACAGCACTGGATTTGGGGAAGCCTGGGCATGATCGTGCTTATGGTGATGGGTTGATTAATGTCATGAAGGCGATGCAGCGTTTAGGAATCAATACTCGCCTTTGACTAAGTGACGCGTGTCAAAGACGGGCTCATTCATATTATATTTTTAATCCTTTAGCCAATCTTTGGCTTGTAAGAATGTGCTGATGAGTTTTTCTTCTTCGCTTCCTGCGATAGCTTGTTGGTTATACCCCCACTTCACAAGAGGAGGCAGTGACATCAGAATAGATTCAGTTCTTCCTCCTGACTGCAAACCAAATAATGTGCCTCTATCATAAACTAAATTGAATTCCACATATCTTCCACGACGATAGAGCTGGAAATCGCGCTGTGCTTCGGTATAAGGCGTGTTTTTTCTTTTTTCAACAATAGGTAGATAGGCAGGAATATAGTGATCTCCCACGCTTTGCATAAAAGCAAAACATTTACTGAATGACCATTGGTTAAGATCATCAAAGAATAAACCACCAATACCGCGTTGTTCTTCTCGGTGCTTTAAATAAAAATAGTCATCACACCATTTTTTGTAGCGTGGGTAAATATCGTCTCCAAAAGGGATACAGGCTTGTTGTGCTGTTTGATGCCAGTGTTTACAGTCTTCTTTTTGTCCATAATAGGGCGTTAGGTCAAAGCCACCACCAAACCACCAGATAGGATCTTCCCCCTCTTTTTCAGCAACGAAAAAGCGTACGTTAGCATGTGAGGTGGGTATGAAAGGGTTGTAGGGGTGAATAACAAGGGAGACTCCTAGTGCCTGAAAACTTCGTCCTGATAATTCGGGACGGTGCGCTGTGGCAGAGCTTGGTAAATCATCACCATGTACATGCGAAAAATTTACACCTGCTTTTTCAAAGAGTGCGCCTTCAGTGAGAACGCGAGTTTGTCCACCACCGCCTTCTTGATGTTGCCAATTATCTTCGATAAAAACGGCTTTTCCATCAGCATCTTCTAGTTGTTTACAGATTGTATCTTGCAGGTTTAGAAGGTAGTTTTTTATAGCTTGAAGATCAGGTTCTGACATAAGTATTTTATTTAATTTAAGAAAATAAGAGTTTTTGTACACAACAAGTGTGACCTCACTTTACTCACTTAGTGCCAAAAACCACTCTATTATAAGGTTAATAGATGTGTTTTTCAATACCTTCGCCATTAAGCCACTAAACAAACTAACCTTAGAAAATTTACTCACACCCGTTAAAAAGACAAATTTAAGATAAGCATCACTATCCTTACAGATGGGGGGGGAAATGGAAGAAGCGTATGCGATGTTTGCTGATACACTGGTGAAAAAGAGGGAGACATATTTTTACATTCATTAGAACGGCGTGCAAAAACGAGCTGATTCAAAAATAATCCACATGACTGGCTGGAACAAAAAATGTGAACGTAATTATCTGAACATCTATCAAAGGGAAAAGCAATGCGAAAGCCCATTTTTCAAAAAGATAAACACTATACGTTTAGTGACTATTTTGCCCTTAATCATCCTCCTGAAGAAATTGTAGCAGAGCTAGGTTATACGCTTCAGTTTCAGGCCTTAAATTTCCCTATGGATATTGCCAGCGATCCGCGTATTGCTGAGCAACTGGCGACTGCTTATTATGAATTGCTACCTAAGATTAGTTTAAATTCAGAGAGTGCTAAACGCGAGGTGATGATTGCGCCGTTACTGCATGCCCTATTACGTCAAATGGATATACGTTTAAATATTGAATATCCACTACAAGTTGATGATATTCGCTTAGGAGGAACATTGGATTATCTCTTACGCGGGCGGCAAGACGTTGTGGTTATTGAGGCTAAAAAAAGTGATTTAGAACGGGGTTTTAATCAATTAGCCGCTGAGCTTATTGCCTTGGATTTTTATGAAAATGATGAAAGTCCCACGATGTTATACGGTGCTATTAGTGTTGGAGAAATATGGCGTTTTGCCCAATTAGATCGGCAGAAAAAATGCATCCAACGTGACATTCATAGCTTTCGCTTTCCTGAAGATGTGAATGATATTTTGGCAATTTTGAAAGATATGTTGAGTTAAACACCACTCATCAGCACTTCCCTACCAATAATCCCCTTTCCACTTTGCCCTCCTAGCTTCTTTTCTATCTAATGGTCACTGTTCATACTGAACAAGACAATATTTGCGCATCGTTAGCCTGATGTGTTAAATGATAATGATTCATCCTGAAAGAGCGGCTCGACACCCCTCAGACAGGACTAACCCAACACCCTTAAAAACCAAAGAGAGGATGCGATGGCTGCTAGAAATTTTACCATAAACCCCACTTATATCCCGAGTTTCGCCTGCGCGAAACACAAACAACAGTGCGTCCGCACGCTGTATAACACCATAAATCCTATGATAAACAAGGAGATATGTCATGACTAGTCTTTCTCGTGATATTAATGATACGGCGCGTGCTTTTTGTTCAACCAAAAACGAATTCTTCTTCTCAAAGACAACAACAAACAAAAAAAGAAACAAAAAAAATAATTTTAAAAAAAACACAACAACAAAACCAAAGCATTCCGCTTGCGGAAGTGCAAGAAAAACAATCGGTTAAATTATTTTTTAATGACGAAAATGCCATTCCACCGAGCTTCGCGATTGAAACCTCCAGCGCGAATACGCGCATTGAGTTTTCCTTCGGAACACCCCGAAAAACGGAAACACACCGAAAAACAGACGCTCCGCTTACCCGAAAAACAGAAACCCGCATCACTGCTCCCCCTGCAAGCAGTACAGCAAAAACCCTTAAAACGCTGAAAAAAGTAATACACGCGGTAAAAACTGAAAATACCGTCAAAACGGAGAAAACAGAAAAAATTGAAAAAACAACGCCAAAACCACTCCCTGTTATACCTCCAAGCAAACCGCTACCCACCGTTGTTTGTGGTGGTGGTGAGGATGAGAATAAAAAAGATAAAAAACAAGAAGCGACTATTCCCTTGCCTGAAATAGTGGGTGAAGAGAATACCAATGCCTGTAATCGCTACTTTAAGGTTCTCGACAATGCGCAAAAGGAAAAGCTCTTACT
>CAYNGN010000116.1:0-7331 GCA_964396615.1 uncultured Thiothrix sp.
CCGCCCGCAGGTCTGCCGGCCCCGCCGGCGCCAGCGCGCCCGGGCGGCCCCCCCCGCCCCCGCCCGACCCCCCGCCCGGCGCCCCGGCCTTAACAGGGGGGGGGGCAGAGTCTTTACTGCCTTATCTTAATAATACTTATAAACTAAGTCCAAACTTGGTTATCCAAGGGTTAAAGATAATAACTGATATTGACACTGACAATGACAATGCGTAAGGCAATGCGTAGAATGGTATATAACATGTTTATTGTATTAGTGTTTCTGAATGGCTTGTTTTTCCTCTGGAATTGGCTATATCATGTTAATGAAGTCGCTAAAATTAGTTTAGTAGATGAAGGGATTCCTTCGTTAAACGTGCTTGAATCCTTACGTGACTCTCGTTATTCTGCTAGTAACAATAGCTTTGGGCATAGTAGTTGTTTTACTGCTGGTCCTTACTATAGTGAAAAGGCAGCACAGCTTGTTGCTGGTGAGATTCGTCGTTTTGGTTTGGTGGTAACAATACGCAGCATGAATAGTAAGGAGACGTTAAACTATCTTATTTATATTCCACAACAAGTTAGTAAAGTAGCAGCGCAAAAAATTGTGGTTGATTTATTGGAAAACAAGGTGGAAAATCCCCGCATTGTTGAAAGTGGTCCGTATAAAAATGCCATTACATTTGGCTTCTATCGTGATTTTGAACAATTAAAGCGTTCTACTGAATATATTCGCTATCTTGGTTATGATGCGAAATATACAGAGCAAAAAGTTAAGCGTAAAGTTTATTGGGTTGACTATGATGAGCCATTGGGAATAGGAGCGCCTGTACTTTTATGGAGTAAAGCAATTGATCCTGATGTAGTGGTTCAAATCATCCCGCGTAAATGCACTGCGTAATTTTTATATTGTATTGATAATTTTTTATTCTTTTTAGTTTATTATTACAAAGAAGCTTTTAATGCTTTTCTAGTAGCAATTCATTGTTGGGATTCATCTCTACATCTAGTAGAATGCTAATTCGCTTAAGCTGGGCAGTTTAAATTCACCGTAAAAATATGTAGATAGTATTGAGTGATTTTTAATAAACGGCTTTATCTCCTTTGGGTCTTAATTGAATAGGATATTCAAGAGTGCTTTGTATACTACGTAAAACGACGTTATTACCATTATTTGTTTTATTTTTTTCTTTAACAGGTTGGGTATATGCAGAAGGAAATATATCCTCTTTATCAAAGATAGAAGCCAACAGTTATTTATTGATTGATTACCATTCAAATGTTGTGTTGGCTTCAAAAGACCCAGATATGCGGGTCGAACCTGCAAGTATTACCAAGCTAATGACCGCTTATATTCTTTATCAGGAATTGGAAAAAGGTAATGTGACACATGCGGATCGAGTGCTTATTAGTGAGAAAGCTTGGCGTAAGCAAGGTTCTCGAATGTTTATTGAGGCAGGTAAAAAGGTTCCTTTTGATCGTTTATTGAAAGGCTTGATTATTCAGTCAGGCAATGATGCAGCGATTGCTTTAGCTGAACATGCCTATGGCTCAGAATCAAGCTTTGTTAATAAAATGAATGCAGAGGCTGCAAAACTAGGAATGAAAGGCACTCATTTTGCGAATGTGACAGGATGGCCTGATGAAGAGCATTATTCAACAGCAAATGATCTTGTGTTATTAACCCGTAAGCTGATTGCAACCTATCCAAAATACTATGCGCAATATAAAGAGAAAGAATTTAGCTATAATGGTATTAAACAGTATAACCGTAACAAGCTTCTTTGGTTAGATCCTACTGTTGATGGAGTGAAGACAGGTCATACAGAGAGTGCGGGTTATTGCCTCGTTGCTTCAGCAGAGCGTAAAGGCATGCGCCTTATTTCGGTTGTACTCGGTACAAAAAGCATGCGTGCTAGAGCAGATTATACCCAGCAGTTGCTTGAATATGGTTATCGCCGCTATGAAACACGTTTACTGTATAAGGCGGGTGCCTCGCTAGAGCAGATTCGTATTTGGAAAGGAGAAGAAGAAAGTGTTGATATTGGTTTTATTGACGATTTTTATATTACTATTCCTAAAGGAAGTTATACGAACTTGAAAGGGACAATTCAGTATGAGAGTGGCTTAGATGCTCCTGTTTATAGAGGGGATAGGTTGGGTTATGTGGTGATTAAAGATGGTGAGAAGATTGTAGTAAAATCACCAATCGTTGCCTTAAAATCAGTGGCAACAGGTGGGCTATGGCGAAAAGTCACTGATGGAATACAGAAGGTTTTTCATTAAACAAACATCAAACAAATATTTATGGATATTCCTAAAGAAGAATCTCTGATTAAATATCCTTGCCATTTTCCGATTAAAATCGTTGGACTTTATTCGTCAAATTATAAGGAGATGGTCATGGGATTGGTGCGTGTACACGCGCCAGATGTGAGTAATGAACAGGTTAAAGAGCGCTATAGTAAAAATAAAAAATACTTGAGTCTGAGCATTACAGTGAATGCACAAAGCCGTGAACAACTTGATGCTATATATTGCGCTTTGACGGCATGTGAGCAGGTTTCTTGGGTGTTATAATGAATCTGTAAGTGCTTTTAATTATTAATCTATCCCTTGATGCCCTTTCTCCCTATAACGATTAAATATCTTGGCTTGCAGCCTTATGAGCTTGTTTATCAACAAATGCAAGTTTTTACTCAGCAAAGAACGTTGGATACGCCTGATGAGATCTGGTTGTTACAACATTTTCCCGTCTTTACCCTAGGTCGAAATGGTAAACTAGAGCATATTCTTCAACATAGTGATATTCCAGAAATTCAGATTGACCGAGGTGGTCAGGTAACACATCATGCCCCAGGGCAGTTGGTGGTGTATGTTTTATTGGATTTGAAGCGACGTAATTTAGGGGTAAGGCAGCTTGTTACCTTGCTAGAGAATTGTGTTATTTACTTTCTTCAACAAAATGGTCTTGTTGCGAAGAGTAAAAAAACAGCACCAGGAGTTTATGTTGAGGGCAAGAAAATTGCTGCGCTTGGTTTACGTGTGAGTAAAGGACGTTGTTATCATGGTCTATGTTTGAATGTTGATATGGATTTGACTCCTTATCAGCAAATCAACCCATGTGGTTATGCTGATTTGCAAGTGACTCAGTGTGCGTTGTTAGGAATAGATAAAACGATGGAAGAAGTGACTGAAGAGGTATTAGAGTGCTTGTTGAGTGAGCTATAATCGTTCACTTATCGGTTAAAAAGATAATAAGTAACACTCACCTCTCTGGGAAATTATTTAGGTGAAAAACTATAGATATAAAAATCCCACAGATGCTTAGAGAGCATGTGTGGGATTGGAGTCTAGGTGATGTTACTTCACTGTGGCATTAAGCGCTTTTCTTGATATCGCTATTTTTTTCTCCATCATCTTTTTTTTCGGTTTTGGTTGTTGATACATTGTCTTTCAGTGCTTCAGACAGATTGGTCATACTTGAACCATCAATACCAATTTCTTTTAGTAGGCTATCAACTAAAGGTGCTTGTGCTTTATAGCGTAAGGCGCTATCAACGATTTGGTCAGATAAGCTGCCACTACCGCCATTGCCACCACCACCACCTTGGTTGCCATTACCTATTGCATTATTTAAGCCATCAAGTTGTATGATTTTGATGCCTTCAATGTTTTCAAGAGGTTTAACACTTTCTTTAACAATACTTGGTAACTGTTTGACAATATTCATTTTGACCTGCATGTCAATCTGCTCATTAGACAAGGTGTTAGCTGCTTGGTTAAGCTTGTTTTTACCTGTTGCTTCAACTTGGTAGCGTACTGCTGCCGCTTCTGCTGCCACTTTCTCAGCATCTGCACCTGCTTGTGCAATAATGCGTTGTCTTTCAGCTTCTTTTTCTGTACCAATAATCTCAACAGTACGGCTACGTTCTGCTTGTGCAGTTTCTCTAGCAGTAGTGACTTCTTCAGATGCTTTTGCTGCAACGGCTTTTAATTTATCGGTCTCTATCCATATTTCAGCAACTTTTTTTTGGCCTTCAGCAATCAGCATGCTTTTGCGTTGTTGGAATAGCTCAATATCACGTTCTTTAGTAATGCGAGCTTGGGCAATATCACGCTCTGTTCTTTGTTGGATCTCGTTAATTTCGCGACGTTTGTCTTCCTGTTCTTCAACCAGTTTCCTTTCAAAGTCAATGGAATTTGCTTCTGCTTCGTATTCAAGCTCACGGATTTCGATTTCACGTTTGCTTTTAGCTTCAGCTTGATCTCTAGAATCTCTAGCAATTTGTTCTTTTATGCGTGTAAGACCTTGAGAATCAAAGATATTTTGATCGTTGAAAAATTCAGTTGCTGATTGGTTAATATATTTTAGTGCAACAGACTGTAGAACTAGACCGTTAGAGGCAAGATCATTGCGGATGAAGTTTTCAACATCATCACGAAAATGTTCTTTATTAGTATGTAGGTCGTCGAGTGTCATCTTGTTAACAACACCAACGAGTGCAGCTTCACAGCGTTCTTCAAACATATCCAGCATTTTTGCATCATCAAAGGTATGATTACCCATGGTTTGAGCCGCTAATGAGATATCACTTTTTGTTGTTTCTACACGTATAAAAAAGTTTGCTTTAACATCAACACGAAGATGGTCTTTCGTTGTGATGGACTCTGCTTCTAGACGAGAGACAGGGACTTCAATCGTCTTCATATTAATTTTGATAAGTTTATGTAGTAATGGCACGACCATTAGACCACTACTCATAATGACACTTTCTCCGCCTAAACCTGTACGGACAATCGAAGTCTGCTTATCGGCTCGGCGAAAAAACAGGGTAAAAGATAAAAAGGCAAGCAGCCCGATTGCAAGGGCTACAATCAATAAAACTGATAAGGGATTCATAGTTACGACCTATAAGATAGAATTTACTTTAAAAAGTATATACTAGTTGTACAAGGACATTATAGTTATTTATAGATTATTTTGTGGTCATTAATGTGTATTAATCGCTGTTTAATAGTCATTGCTTAAGTCATTGCTTAATGATTATGTCCACAAGAGCTGCCATGAGCATGGATATGACCATGTGCTATTTCTTCTTTGCTTGCATCACGAACATCTAATACTTCAATATCAAAATGAAGGATAAGACCTGCCATTGGATGATTGCCATCAATGGTAATTGTTTCTTCATTGACCTGTGTTATGGTGACAATTTGCATGCCTTGATTGGTTTCAGCGTGAAACTGAGCGCCTACAAAAAGCTCTGATTTATCAATATTATCAAACATATCCAATGGCATTTCTTGAATAGAGCTTTCAAGCCTTTCCCCATAAGCCTCTTCAGGTGCAATCGTTAAAGTTAAGACATCACCTGCTGTTTTATCGTCAAGTGCTTTTTCTAATCCAACAATAACACCTGAATGACCATGCAAATAGACAAAGGCATTTTCTTTGTCGGCTTGATCCAATACCTCTCCCTTATCATTTTTTAGCGTATAGGCAAGGCTAGGTACAGTATTTTTGCTGATCTTCATCATCTAATCCAGTAGGTTGTTGATATAAGTTGTTAATATCTAATAATATAGGTGGTTTTTTTCGCGCAGTATAACCTTTGGTAATTATATTGAATAGGTCTATGATGAATCTTTTCTTGCTTATCACCATTATACTAATGTCTATTCGTCGTTTTCTCTACACTAGCTTATTACTTTTTATTGTGCCGTTAATGGTGCTTCGCTTATTGTGGCGAAGTCGTCAGGCTCCCGTGCATCGGCAGCGAATGCAGGAGCGTTTTGGGTTTTACCCACTTTCTGATACCCCTATTAAGCTATGGATACATGCTGTTTCGGTGGGTGAAGTGATTGCGGCAAAAAACCTTGTCGAAGGACTACAACAATATTATGGTGAAGGTAATATTGTTATCAGTACCACAACAGCAACAGGTGCAGAAACAGCGCAACGTCTATTTGGCGACTATGTTCAGCATCGTTATTTTCCCTATGATTTACCTCTGCTGATTGATCTTAGCTTGTCAAGGGTAAAACCTGATGTATTCGTGGTTGTTGAGACGGAAATCTGGCCTAATTTCTGGCATGGGTGTGCCAAGCGTTCGATTCCTATTATCTTGGCAAATGCGCGCTTGTCTGAGCGAGCAACCCAGCGTTATTTAACGCTAAAAGGCTTGGTTGCAGAGACCTTATCTTATGCCACCTTGTTAGCCTGTCGGAATAAAGCGGATGCTGATAATTTTCGTTTGTTAGCAGCGCCTAGCCAAAGTATAGAGGTAGTAGGTGACATTAAATTTGATTTGTATATAGATGAAAAATATAAAAAAATAGCGATTAACCTTAAGTATGAATGGGGACAAAAGACAGTCTTAGTTGCTGCCAGTACGCATGAAGGCGAAGATGAAATATTGTTGGATATGTATAACAAGCTGAAGCCTATTTATAACGATTTGCTACTGATTATTATTCCACGACACCCTGAACGTTTTGATACGGTTTATACACTGATAGAGCAAACAGGATTTCAGGTGCAGCGACGTTCAGCAGGCAAAATCTTTAATAGCAATATTGATATTATTCTTGGCGATACGATGGGAGAAATGTTTGCGTGGTATTTAAGTGCCGATCTTGTTTTTATGGGCGGAAGTTTGGTTGCAACGGGTGGACATAATCCACTGGAGCCTGCCTATTGTGCAAAAGCTGTGCTGAGTGGTGCGTTTATTTTTAATTTTACAATGGCTTATGATTTATTGCAGCAGGTTGATGCTGCGGTTGTTGCTGAGTGTAATGAGGATATTTTTCAACATATACAACAGATGTTGGCAGACAAAAAGGCTTTATCTGTAATGGGGGAAAGAGGGCATCAGGTTATTGAGCAACATAAAGGTGCTACAGCACGTCTGATTGCGCGTATTAATGCTATAGCCATTCAATCAGATAATAAATAAATTGTCCTTCGGATGATTTAGAGGGGCCATGTACTTTAGCGGCATAACGTTTTTTATCAGGTTCAGCGGCAGTGACAACTTCTTCAAACGTTTCTTGTAATTCAACACAAGAGGCAGGGAAACGACTACGTTTTTTGCGCGGTGCATAGACAATAGCATAATGGTAGTCAGATACTTGTGTTTGTGGATCGTTGGGAACCATACCGCGCATTTGTTTTGCCTCTGAATACTATTACGATTATATTTTCTGAAAAACTAAATCCCACACATCATGCCCTAACTTTAAGCCGCGTTGCTCAAATTTGGTTAATGGGCGATAGTCAGGGCGTGGTGCAAAAGCGGATTCAAAGCTGCTTTTAAAGGCAGGGGCAGTAAGCATGACTTGTTCCATTTG
>CAYNGN010000117.1:0-6885 GCA_964396615.1 uncultured Thiothrix sp.
CACCTTTTGAGGGTACTTATACCAATAGGTAAATTTTTCATCCGCTTGATCCACCTTACAGGCTAAAGGGTTAACGAAAAAATGAAGGATGCTGTTAAATTTATTTAAAACCAACTCTTCAAACTATCCTTTAGCTTATCCTTAACCTGATCCTCAAGATTATCTTTCAGTTGTTTCTCAATTTCTTGTGTGGCTGTTTCACCGAGTTGATCTTTTAGTTTATTCATTGCCCGTTCTTTTTCGGCATCAAACTTGGCGCGTAGTTCTTGTTCCTTGGCGGCTTTTGCATCTTCTAGACGTTGTTTTAGTTTTGCCTCTTCTTGTTTTAGCTTTTCTTTTGCTTCTTGCTCAACCTGCTTAAGACGCTCCTTAGCGTCTGCCTTCACTTTTTCGAGATCTTCTTTAGCGAGTGCTTTAACCAGTTCGGCAAGATCCAGTGTAAACTTAGGATCAGAAAACGAGCCATAAATGCGTAACGGAGCGAAGACTTTGTCATTACCAACCTGTCCAATACGGATCTTCATATCCAATTCTTGTTTGGCGACATCGGCTTTGCCTTTACCTGTAATCGTAAAATAAGGGGATAAAAGCTTGAGGTTATCGGTATTAAATACGCCTTGTTTGGTTTTCCAGTCACCACTTAACCCCGTAAAAGTAACGACAGATTTATCCCCTTGCATTTCCTTTTTTTCAAACACTTTGACGGCAAGTGAGATTTTTTCTGCCAGTTTAGAATCACGAATATTCCCGTCTTTAAAGCTCATATGCGTTTCACCATTGAGATTTTGTAAGAGACTCGTCATGGTATTGCCACGTGATGAAAGATCGGTAACCAGCTTTGTGCTCCCTGATAAATACCGATCAGCAAATAAATCAAACAATAAGCCTTCAGAACGTAGTTTGACTAATTCATGGTGCATTTTTATCGTTGGTGTTGCTTGGCGTGCGTCAAGAGTGATATTGCCTTTATAACTTCCTTTATATAAATTCGCATTGGCTGGGTTGAGTTGTACAAGGCCATTTTTAGCCTTGATTTGTGTATGCACATTACTAAATTTTAGTTTATTGAGCTTCAGATTTCCGATGTCTAAACGTGCATCAAGGTTTAACGCTTTTAAGGTGTCAAGCGGCATTAGCGCTGCTTCTTTTCCTTGTGCTGCTGGCTTTGCGGGTTGCCCTTCAGTGGCTGGGGCAAGGTAATCATCAAGGGTAATGCGATCAATTTTTAAGGTGGTGACAATGGCTTGTTGGGTAAAATCATTCAGTGCAAAATTGCCTGAAACATGACTGCCATCCAGCTTCATTTTTAAACCCTTCAATACGGCTTTGCTGCTATCAGCGTGTAGGTTAAAACTCGCTTGTACTTGGGTCAATGCCTCGGCTTTTGCGGTGACAGGTGGCTCAATACCGAGCATTTTTAATACCTGTTTAAGGTTAAAGGTATTGGTTTGAAACTGTCCTGCTAGGCTTGGCTTTTCGGCGAATGGCTTGAGCTGTACATTGCTGCCTTTTAACTGCAAGTTAGCGACTGCTAGGCTCAATGAAGGCAGTGTCACACGGCCTGTTTTTTTGCCCCAATTAAGGTCAACACTGCCTTTGGCGTGCTGGGTTAATTTGCCACTCGGAACAGGGCCGCCATTAATGACAGTATCAAGGCTTAATGCGGGGATTTTCACCTGCGTATTGGCAAGGTCTAATTCCGTTGTCCCGCTGGTGAATGTCATCGTTGCTGCTGCGCCTTGCAACAATTCACCGTTAGCATCAGCCTTTAGGGTTAATTGCTTTAGCGTTGCCCGTTGCTTAGCCACATCAAAGGTTACATTACTACTACGAATATGCGCATTGGCATCGCCTTTTTTAAATAAGCCGCCTTTTACGTCAGCTTTAACATCTAACCCTGTTAAGGCGAGCTGTTGTGAGTCGAGGTTGAACGCTGTGCTTTTGGCGGTGATTAGGGCATGCAATTTACCGCCATCAATCCGTTTTCCATCAATGTCACTGGTCAGTTGTAAGCCTGTAAAAGACACTTTTTGGCTTTGCATAGTAAAGGTTAGTGCGCCTTTTAGTGTTATTGCCGCTTTGCCTTCGGGGACGAGATCACCTGTTATGTGTGTTTGTAAGTTTAACGTCGGCAATGAGAGTGTTTGCGTGTTGAGATCAAAGGTAAGCGGGCTGGTTAGTGTTGTGTCTGCTGTTCCTTTGGGGATAAAACCGTCGGTTAATTGGGTTTTCAAGCTTAAATTAGCCACTGATATGCGTTGACTATCGCCTTTTACATCACCCTGTAGGACGGCGTGTAAACGACCATTTGCCACAGGTTCGCCCGTGATCGTTGTATCAAGGTTAAGGTTTGCTAAACTAAAATTCTGCTTATCTTTATCCAAGGTAATCGTTGTATCGCCTTGGGTTACAAGAGTCATTGCAGGCTGCTTTTGCTTCATGGTTAATGCAAACTCAACGTGCAATGGGCTATTAGGTTTAAACACACCTGTCTTTAAATTAACGGGGGATAAGGTAATATCTTGTCCTGCTTGTGCATCACGCCAATGGATATGTGCATTTTGCAAACTGATGCCTGCAATAGAGAGGTTATCTAGCATCTCTTGCACGATTTCATTGGGCTTTTTATCGTCTTCAGGTTCATCGTCTTGTTTGACGAGATCATCCCAGTTGGTTGTGCCATCCGCTTTGCGTTGTAAGTTTAGTTTGAGATCTTGTAGACGAATTTCATCCAATTTGACTTCTTTTTTTAGCAAGGGCATCACTTTAACCGAGATTTCACCCGAACCAATATCAGCAAAATTTTTATCACTAAACCCCTTGGCATTGGATAACGAGGTTTTGCCTAATTCAATGGCAATATCAGGGAAAACAGATAGCTTGAGATCGCCATCAATAACGAGGTCTCGACCTGTTTGTTTTTTTACTGCATTGACAATTTGTGTCTTATATTTATTCGCATCAAAGGTATAGATAAGGAAAACGAGTACTCCCGCAGCAATCATGCTGAGCGTAACGATTAGTGTAAAAAGTATTTTTATGATTTTCATTCGATACTGCCCTTAGATGTAGCCAATAAGAGTAAAACCCCATCCAACGCTAAAAAATGGGGGCTGGGGGTATTTTAACTGAAAAAATAATCAAATTATCTTGATATTTTTGACTATTTTATTTATTAGCATATGCTGTTTTACTCATGAGTCAGCGTATGGCAGGTAATCCAATGGCTTCATTGAATGATTGGTGTTTGGCTACGACGCTATCATTTTTCATTATCTTCAATAATCCAATAATCTAAAAAAAACTATAAAATCATAGGATTAATAAAAGTGACTCTAGTCTATGACGCGGCCTAATTTAGATATAGCTTTAATGTTACGCGATACACGCAGCGAAGTGATGCGAAAATCTAAACGTTTGGGCTATAGCGAACAAGTCCCTTGGGAATCCAGTTCCTTATTGACGCGCTTTTGTTTTGCAGGTTGTACTGAGGAGATTCCAAGACAATTTACAAAAGCGAAACCCTCTTCGCTCAAAAAGCTGGTTTTTGGCTTTAACAAGGGTATCAAGTTAGCCCAATGCCATTGAGTATTGATGAGCGATTTGAGATATTCCCCATTTCTAATGTGTGCTGGTTTGATTTTTTTTATACTGGAGATTAGACTTGGAATATGACCTTCAAACATCGTTGTGTACAAGACCTTGCATGGGTCATTCAAAGTCCTCCTGTTATTTCAGGTGTTTTCAATCATACCCGTTGGTTGAATAAAACAGCGTGTCAGCACGAATATAATGCCTGTTTACCTGCATTGCAGCAGCTTGATCGTCAGCCTGAGCCTCTGTTAAAACAATTAGCAACCTTAAAACCTTACGTCATTGGCAAGCGATTTGAATGTTATGTGCGTTACTGGTTAATGATTAGCCCTCATTTTGAGTGCCTACAGTACAGCTATATTCTTGAAAAGGATAAACGTACGCTGGGTGAGGCTGATTTTATCATTCGTGAATTATCGACGGATAAAATTATCCATCTGGAAGTTGCAGTGAAATTCTATTTAGGTATTAATAGGGAGATTGATCAGAACTACACTCTCAACAGTACTGGAACAACCGATATTTCAGCCATGCACCATTGGCATGGCACAAATTTACGTGATCGACTGGATATTAAATTTAATCGTCTAACAAACCATCAAACCCAATTAGCAAAAAATCATCCTGAACAGATGCCTTACTCTATTGATGAATCATGGTGTTTATTAAAAGGTCGCATGTTTAGCCCTCTTACCCAACAAATCTTACCTGCTTTTTTTGCTGACGATTGCCCAAAGGGGACATGGTTAAGTATTAATGATGTGCCTAAAACAAAGACATATCTATTATTACAAAAGCAAGATTGGTTGGCAGAAGTTGTTGGCTATGCGGGAAAACGACATACGATTTCAAGGGATTTAAAACATTCGGCCTGTTTTGCTACTCTTGCAAAGACGCAGGAAAATCGAGCAGAAAGGGATGAGAAAGCACGATTTTTTGTGCTTCCTCAGGACTTTTTTCAAAACAGATAAAATCAAAAGAACCCCTTTGATTTTTAGCCGCTTTAGAATTCGTATTCTCTCACAATAAATACTGAAGATTTTGAAGGTAAATAATGTCAAATACTATACGTTATTCTCTAATTTTTATAGTAATCACTTTTATTGTTTCAGTCTCTTCTGATTTAGCTGATGTATATCGAAGTTGTATCATTTTTCGTCATTTTTACTGATGAAAAATGATTATTAAATGCCTTTTTATCTTGCTTTATTTCTACCCTCTTTATCTTTTATTCTTTAGTCACTCGTTTAGTGACTAATAATTGTACTTTCACGAATTTACCAACGATAAAAAAAATAAATGCTTATTTTAATGGTTGTATTTTAATGGTTGTATTTTAATGATTGTATTTTAATGATTGTATTTTAATGATTGTATTTTAATGATTGTGTTTTATTGAATGATAAATAAAATATTGCTAGTATATTATACTTAAAGCGCGTATAAATACCCCATAAAAACACACTCTTACACATTAACTAAATTAATTTATACTATTGTTTTTTTAATAATTAAGTTAATTTTTATTATATTTTAGTACTATAAATGGTTTTAGTTAATTTTTTTATATAAAAATAGGAGGTTTATCATGTAAAAAATAAAGAGTGTTAATTTTTTATATTTTATTTTTAAATAATTTTTATTCATAGGGTTTATTTATGGTAAGACGCTCCAATCATAAATTAGTATTACGCTTCCTAGTATTAGGCATATTCACATCTTCTATAAGTTCGTACTTATTTGCAGAGGAAAGAATAAGTATAAAAGATTCTGTCGTAACAATATCCAACATTGATGATGCTGTTAGTAATGGGATTAGTACTAAATCACTTAAGCCTGCAGAAATGGATTTTGCTAATGCACAAAATCTCTCTCTTCCTGTTATTGATCGTACGCTTAATCCAAATAATAATGGGGGGGTATTTTCAGCATCAAGTACCTCTGTTGTCTATCCTGATGAATCGGGAGGTATGGATGGTGGGCTAGGAGATGGCTCCTTAGAGGTTATTAACCTACTTTCTGGGGATGATGATGGTGGTGTCGTTTTTAGTAATGGCAGCAGTAGTGATGGTAATAGTGACAGCAGCAGTAGTGATGAGGGTTCTTCTATCACTACGGGCACAGGAGATGGAGATGTAACCTCTCAATCTTTTGGCACAAATGATCATCCATTTAGTGCAACTAAAGTAGATGGTTTTGTAAAAAACTTAACCAGAACGTATCCTTATAGCGCAACAGGTAAATTATTTTTTACTATTAATTCCCGATCATTTGTCTGTTCAGCCTCACTAATAAGCCCAGGTGTTGTTGTAACAGCCGCACATTGTGTTGCTGCTTTTGGTAACAAACGCTTTCATTCAGGTTTTATCTATGTTCCTGCTTATAAAAATGGTATAGCACCTTATGGTGTATGGACTTATAGTACTGCTGTTATCACTGCTAATTACTATAATGGTACGTCTTCCTGTGCCGTATCAGGTATTGTTTGTGAAGATGATGTGGCATTAATCGTTTTAAGACCAAAAAATGGAAGCTATGCAGGTCATCGTACAGGTTGGTTAGGTTTTGCTTATAATGGTTATGGCTATAGTAGCCGTTATCCGTATTTTACCCATGTAACGCAATTGGGATACCCTGTCAGTCATGACAGAGGTCAAGAGATGCAGCGTAATGATTCACATGGTTATCTGGATCCTTTCCTTACTAACAATACCGTTATAGGTTCTGCTATGGAAGGCGGATCAAGTGGTGGCCCATGGACTGTTAATTTTACCACGGGGTTTGCTCGTCCATCAAATACAAGAGGCGCTTTAAATGCAGCTCCAAATAGAGTAGTGGGTGTAACAAGTTGGGGCTATGTGAATTCAAGTCCAAAACAACAAGGAGCAAGTCTTTTCACCAGTGATAATATTTTGCGGTTGTATCGATCAGTTTGTGCGAACCCTTCTCGACCTGGGTGTCGATAAAAAACGTGTATGAAATAACGTGATCCTTTCAGCAAGTAAGCAATGAATATGGAGCAACCACGAACGCGAGAACAATTTCGCGTTCGTTTTAAATGAACAGCAACAACAAGCTATTTCTTTTCAGAGAGTTTGTAAAGTAGCGGTTACATTTTTATTAAAATTTAGCCCAATTTAAACACAAGGAATTTATCATGAAAACATTATCAACTGCTGTTCTTATCGCTCTATTAAGTACTACTGCTTTTGCAAGTAACGGTCAAAGCAATGTTGCCATTTAAGGCGCAACCAATGCAAGTGTGCAAAACGGTGGTGGCAATGTATCCGT
>CAYNGN010000117.1:6895-7293 GCA_964396615.1 uncultured Thiothrix sp.
ATTAATTCAACACAAAACTAAGCACAACTTAATAATGCATTATCAGTGGGTGCAGGTGTTAATGGTCAAACCAATGCAGCGCATCAAGCAGCCGCTAACCTTAATACACAAATAGATTTCTCAGGGGATATGTTGATTATGCCAGTGATTGACACTATTCAAATACAATGAATTATGAAAAAGGTGAAAGGCTGATTTGAGACTGCTACTTTATGCTAAGTATTAATGATCTATCATGATTCACGACACTCCAGCATGGGAGCGAGTAATCCCTCACACAAAAAAGCGAAACTCCCAAAGAAGTTCCGCCCAACTATCCAGTTATCACAATTTACTTGCAGCCTATCGGTTACTGACCGCTTTTCATTGTATCAACTACCCTATTCAGGGTTATGATT
>CAYNGN010000118.1:0-7258 GCA_964396615.1 uncultured Thiothrix sp.
CCCATTTCGGTCGTCATTGATAACTCCCGCAAAGAACAAACGGAAAAAAAGCGGGCAACTTTCAGCTACTACGCAGTACTCCCCAACTTAGAACTTGATGTCACCGTACAGCCGTCAAAATACGATACTCAAGAGCCTCCTCAAACCACGACTCAAAATGATGCAAACAAGACAACAGCAACTGAAAAGCTTATCCTAAAGCCTGGCTCTTATATTCTACAACTTGCTTCATTTCGTACCATCGACCAAGCCAATCAGGCTCAAAGCCGTCTAAGCGAAAAATCACTAGACACCCATATTGAAAAAAAGGTTATCAAAGGCAAAACATGGTATCGCCTTTTTATGGGACCAACAGAAAATGAATCCGCACTTTCTTCATGGAAAACAGCCGTGGTACAAATAGGTTATCAACCCATTGCCGTAAAAATAAAATACCCTTGAAAACAGTAACCGACGGTAGAGTGATCACCCGCTTTGGTGCGGATGTAATGGTTAAAACAGAAGCGGGTGAAACGCTCCGCTGTACCGCTAAACGCAAGTTTGAACATATTGCCTGTGGTGATAATGTCACCATTGAATACCAGCCACATGGCAATGCACGTGTTATCCGTTTAGCCCCACGGCACAATGTCTTAACCCGCCCTGATTTTCGGGGACGATTACGCAATATTGCTGCCAATATTGATCAAGTCGTTATCGTCTTATCATGGCGACCAGAACCCTTTTGGGGACTCGTTGATCGTTATATTATTGCAGCAACATTACTAAAAACAAATGTCATCTTAGTCATCAATAAAAGTGATCTTGCTGCGCAATATGCCACTGAAAAAGCAAAAATCTGCTTAGAAGAATATCGACGTATTGGTTATAACGTTATTGAAACAAGTACCAATAAGAACGAAAAGACTAATGAGAGTACTAACAGTGCCGAGCTTCTTACACTACAACAAGCGATCAACCATCACACCAGTATTTTTGTTGGACAATCAGGCGTTGGAAAATCATCGTTAGCACAATGTTTATTATCAGAAGTAACCATCCGCGTTGGGGATATTTCCAACTCTGGTGAAGGACAGCATACTACAACAACCAGTAATCTTTATGACATACCATCAGGTGGCTTTCTGATCGACTCACCAGGCGTACGAGACTATAAACTACCAACGGATATTAGCGAACAAGCATTACGCAATGGTTACCAAGAATTTACCGACTATAGCCAACAATGCCGCTTTAATAACTGCACACACCAACATGAACCACAGTGTGCAGTAAGAGCAGCTTATGAGGCTGATACCATTCCTCCAAAACGTTATCAACGCTATCTATACTTACTATCCGCATTACGTTCTGGCGATCTATAATAATACCAAACAAAACCGTCATTATTAAGGTGCTTTAATTTTATAACAATAAAAAATAGCACTTTTAAAATTGGACTCAAATAACCACAAAAGGGATCCTGTGAAACGTCTTATTACGCTACTTATCTTTACTGCCATATTCTCTTCACTCTCTGCTGCTTATGCTGATGAATCAGCTTTATTACGCGGACAATTTGCTGATGCCTACAGTCGTATTAAAAAAGGTGAAAGCATCAACATAACTCACCTAAAAAACTATCCCCTCTATCCTTATCTTGAGTATGCAAAAATAAAGCGACGACTCAATGCCGTTTCCAATAAACAACTATTCGACTTTATCAAAAAATATGAAAATACCTTATTAGCCGATGGTCTATGGCAAGTCTGGATAAGCCGTTTGGCAAAAGCACAACAATGGGAAATACTGAAAAAAAACTACAGCCCAATCGCAGCCACTCGCGCCACCCGTTGCCATTATCTCAATGCAAAATTTCACACGGGCGAAGAAGAAGCCGCACTGCTACAAGCCGAAAAACTATGGATGTCTGAACGCACACATCCTAAGAGCTGCACCCCGTTATTTGCTGTACTAAAAAAACATAAGCGCATTGGTAACAAACAGTATTGGCAGCGTCTTGAACTCGCCATCAATAAAGGCAAAACCAAACTGGCAAAAGAGCTGATTAACAACTTACCAAGCCGCCAACAAAACATCGCTAAACTCCTCATTAGCTCACATCGGGAGCCTGAGAATGCCCTTAATAGCCCCTCAATCAGCAAAGATCCCTATTCACGTAAGGTCATCGCCCATGCTATTAAACGTATTGCACGAAAAAATGCCATCAAGGGCCGCAACTTATGGCAAGCCTACCAACAACAAGTCGTATTTAGCAAAGAAGAAAAAGCCGATATCAATAGCTACCTCAATGTACGCGCTGCACTCAACCATGATAAAAGCGCTTTAGCAAACTTTGCCAAAATACCCGCAAAACTTCGTACTGATGATGCAAACAAATGGATGGCACGTATGGCATTACGTGAAAGTAATTGGGGTAATTTGCACAATGCCATTGATGCCATGAGTTCTGAACTGATGGAAAAAGATATCTGGCGCTATTGGAAAGCACGCGCAAGTGCTGAAACAGGCAAAAAGGCTTTAGCCAATGAAATTTATCGCACACTTGCAAATAATGCCACTTTTTATGGCTTCCTCTCCGCAGATCATCTAGAACTTGACTATACCGTCTTTGAGGAGCAAAAAATTGACTGGAAACTCTGTGCGCAAAACGCAAAAAAAATAGGCGCTCTCCAACGTGCCTTAGAATGGTTCAAACTGGGTAAAAACAATAATGCTCATCAAGAGTGGTATTGGGGCTTAAAACACTTAAATAAACCAGGAAAACTTGCTGCTGCATCACTTGCACTCGAAGAAAAACGCACCCTACTCGCCGTCAGTACAGTGGCTAAAACACGTGACTGGAATCAAGTTGCGCTCCGTTTTCCTATGCTCTATCAAAAACTGATTAAAAACATCTCTATTGAAAATAATGTGAACCCCGCTTGGGTTTATGGCATTATGCGTAGAGAAAGCGTCTTTAATAAAGAAGCTATTTCTAGTGCTAAAGCAATGGGGCTGATGCAACTACTCCCCTCAACCGCACGTATTGTAGCAAAACGCTTGGGGATTAATGGTCTTAAAAAAGACGATTTACTCACCCCAAAAACGAATATTCAACTCGGTAGTGCTTATTTAAGCGGCATGTTAACCGACTTTAAAGGCAGCTATGTCAAGGCAACAGCAGGATACAATGCAGGGCCAGGACGTTCGGTTAAATGGACACCTAAAGACACCACACTAGAAGCTGATCAATGGGTTGAAAGCATACCCTTTACCGAAACCCGCAAATACGTTCGTGCCGTGATGGCCTACACCACCATATACGACCATAAATTAAACAATATGCAGGGCGACAAAATATCAACACGGCTATTACCCGTTACCGCACAAAACTAATTATGAGTAAACAAGGTAAAAGACAGAGTGTTCAACAGGTGGTTGCGCTCATCACCGCGATGGTTATCACCACGATTGCCGTCACTATTGCTGCATCGTTGGTCTATCGTCAACAAATATCCATTCATTTAGCCAGTAATATGGGTGCTTTAGAGCAAGCCTATCAATACACTTTAGGCATTGAGGACTGGGCAGGGGTTATTCTCAAAGACGACCTAACCCAAAATGATACCGATTCCTGCGATGACGTATGGGCAACCATCATTCCCCCGATTCCTATTCCTGGTGGACAAATGCGAGGGAGGCTCTATGACTTACAAGCCTTGCTCAATATTAATAACGTCATGGGTGATAAAAATGAACGCGGTGAACAAGCTGAGAACAAACCTGCCGTTAAACGCCTACAACGTGTGCTTGCTAATGCTGCTACAGGCTCTTCTGCCGACCCACTTGAATTAAGCGATGCCATTTTAGACTGGATTGACGAAGATAACAAAGACCGAAGCAGTCTAGCAGAAAGCAGCTACTACAAAAGTTTAACGCCTGCTTATCTTGCTGCCAATGGGCGTATTACATCACTTTCAGAAATTCGTATGATCAAAGGCTTTGATGAAGTCATAACAAATGAAAATGAGCAAGAAGAGCAGGAAATACTATATAAACAAATAGTGCCTTATCTTGCCGCCTTGCCAAGCAATAAAACAAGCATTAATGTTAATACCGCACCGCGTGAGGTATTATTAAGTATTGATGGAATTACTGAACAACATATCAATAATATTCTTGAAGATCGCAAAGGAGGGGCTTTTGAAACAGTTGCTGATTTTGTCACATCTGTAGGGGGAGGAACAAACACCAACCCTATTGAACAAAAAGGGCTAGACGTAAGAAGTAGCTACTTCTTACTCAAAGGAACCATCCAAATAAACAATGTACGCCTCTTTATCAACAGCATTCTATTCCGTGATGAAAGCAAAAAACAAATCCATGTCATACAACGTGAATTCAATGAAATAAGCCAAGATGAAATAGTAGACACATGCAAACCCGACACCAGCGATATCGACAACATCACCCCCTAAGGAGCGTAAAGCCGCTATGCAATGGCTTATCATAAAAACAACATCACTTGATGCAATAAAAGCGGACAAAGCAGACTATGCCTTATTAGAGCAAAATAACGACTTTGTTCAATTTACACCGAGTAATGGACAAGCGATTAAAGATCAGATCGGCAATCGCCGTGTCATTTTGTTAATTCCCAGTGAAGAAGTAGGTCTACATCACGTTGATATTCCTACAGCAAGTAACAAACAGCTGACAAAAGCCATCCCCTTTGCCCTTGAAGATTCATTGGCAGAAGATATTGATCAACTGCATTTTACCTTCCATCGCGATAATACCGATAAAACAAACAGCATAGTCAATGTCGCCACGATGAGTAACCAACGTCTACAACAATGGCACGATATTATCAGCCAAGAATGGGGGATTAAACTCCACGCCATCTTGCCTGATCTTTTTGCATTACCAGCAGATGATAAAACCAGTAGCCTTGCTGTCGAAGATACTCGCGCACTTTATCGCTATAACACTTTTTGGGGGACAAGCTGTAGCAGCGACTTATTGCCATTACTGTTTCCCTCTTTCTTAACCAGCGAAGAGGATCCCGAAACAGAACAGTCCCCTACTTTATTACTTGATACATTAACGGATCTAACTCTTGATGTGCCTGAGTATATTGATGTTCAAACATCCAGCTTACGCAATAATTGCCATAACAGCTTATTAACCGCCTTACCTCTCAACCTACTAATAGGATTTGGTCAGAATGAACAACAAGCCTTACTGAAACAATTATCAAAATGGAAGGTTCCCGCTATTTTAGCGGGCTTAGCCGCAACGTTATGGGTTATCACCACAGGCTTACACAACTATCGTTCACAACAACATTTAGACCAATTAAATACTGCGATAACCACGATCTACAAAGACACCTTACCCAATGCCACGATTGATAGTGATTACCGCATTAATCATCAAATTATGACGGAAAAACTCAATGCATTAGGTGTTGTTGCAACGAAAATAGATTCACCCTTAGAACCCTTAGCCTTGATTACCCCCATTCTTAAAAAGAGTAAAGCCATCAGCTTAAAGAAACTCAGTATTGATAAGCAGGAATTAATTCTTACCATTAGCACAACATCGGTAAACCATCTTGAAAAATTCCATGCAAAAATCAATCGTAATGCCACCTTGCAAGCTGAAATAAAATCACAAAGTACATCAGGTAATAAAGTGGTTGCAAAGCTTCATATTCACAAGAAAAAACCATAAGTATAGTCAAGAGAAAAATGTATGAAAGAAACAATCCAACAATGGTTTTTAATGCTAACAACACGAGAAAAGGTCATTATCGTTGCGGGTGGCTTTTTCACCGTCACCATGCTCTTATGGGGGATGGTCTATGAACCTCTAAAAAACCAACACAGCAAATTTGGTGACGACATTATCGAACGTACCAATGAACTGCGCTGGATGCAAGCCAGTAGCCAACAGATCAAACAAGCAAAAAATAGCCCCAAAACAACCAAACCTGTTTCTAAAGGCACACCATCAAGTATCATTAGCCAACAATTAAGACGTTTTGATCTACAAACAAACGCCAAAATGAGTGGTCGAAAGCAAGTTTCATTACGCCTTAAAGCCGTTCAAGCAGATGCGGTAATGAAACTTTTAGGCATCTTAGAAATGCAATATAGCATCTATGTTTTAGCGCTAGAAATCACCCCAAAAAGTACGACAGGCAAGATTGATGCCACAATAAAACTAGGTCGTCAACCATGAAAAAACTCATCGCCTTAGGACTAACCACTTTTATTATTGCCCTCCTCTGGCAAGCACCTGCAACACTACTTGCCACAACACTGGAACAAAATAATCCTGGTCTCAGTATCAAAGGCATTTCTGGACGATTTTGGAAAGGTTCAGCAGAACAAGTCACCTACCAACAAACCCCATTAGGCAAAGCAACATGGACAATCAATCCTTTAGGATTACTAATGGCAAGCTTTAAAGGACATCTCACCTTACACAGTACTGACTTTAATCTCGATGGCGATTTTGTCGCAGGTATGCAAGGCTCGTTATCACTAACCGATACTCAGTTTGATATCTCAGGTACATGGATTAGTCGTTTACAAAATTATACCCGTTTAGGCGGTACGTTTCGTGGAACAATCATCGAATTAGAAAGTACGCCCAGCAACCCCGCAGAACCCCCATTAATTAATGGCACACTCAATTGGGAACAAGGCTCGATTAAAAGCCCTATCAACCTCCCCGAGGGCAATTACCAGTTAGTCATTACCCCAGATGGCAATGGCAAACTCACAGGAAAACTTGCCTCAAATAAAGCACCTTTAGACCTCAAAGGAACACTGACACTGGATAAAACATGGCAATACACAACTGATGTAAAAGTCAAAGCAACTCCAAAGGGAAAAGCGTTAAAAGGACTGTTATCAATGGCAGGGAAAAAAAGCCCTGATGGAAGTCTTCACTTAAAACAAACAGGCTCCTTGAGTTATTTGTTACCAACAGCCCCCATTGAACAATAATACAATTTCCAAATACCAACTTAAGTTTTTCAGCTTTCCTTAGACCTATTACATATGGGAAAAAATGCCTCCATTGCTTACTCCTTTGGAGGCATTATTTTGCTGATTAACAATCCAGCCTGCTACGTTCCAATGCATTGCACCATTTAAAATCCTATTTATAGCTCAGCAATTCCAGAATATTTAACGCCTGAAAGCAATGCCATTTCCCGATGCCATGTTGCCAAGTCCTTTTTAGTAAACTGGCTAAAATCATT
>CAYNGN010000119.1:0-1618 GCA_964396615.1 uncultured Thiothrix sp.
CCTCATCAGTCGTCTCAACCAGTTTTGTCCATGTGACTTCGGTTAGATAAGATCTTGCATAATTCATGCCTAATTTATACATAATTGGGCTATTAGCCAATAAGGTTAGCGCATTGTCGGTGGATGCATTTGTATTCACCTGTAGCTGTTGTTTTACATCAGTAAGTAAGGCTTTTTCTTTTTTTGCTAAAAGTGAGCTATTTTCCAGTTTGGTTAATGTTTCAATAGCTTTCTCATGTTCTTGGCGTTGAATATGCAAATAGCTTTGTGCTAACCATGTAAACTCATTATCAACACCTGCTTGGGAGAAATGGTTGACCGTTTGTGCAATATCTTGTTGTGCCAGTTGGGTTGCTGCGGAAGTTCCCATTTTTTTTCTGGCTGAGCTGCGTAATAAATAACTAATACCGCTGACATGATTGCGAAAACGTTCTGTTGTTGACCGTTCCGTTGATGAAAATAGCGCAAAAAAGCGTTCACTATGTGGCAATAGCGTAATATCATCCTGTGCTAACAAGGCTAACGCTTGAGTAAAGTTCGCTTCAGCAAGATAGTACCAGCCATTGCGTAAGTGATTAATGCCTTTGTGGATAAAAGCGAGTGTTTGTAAATCAGTAGTCTGTAATTCACTTGGGGTAACATTATGTAACTCGTAGGTTTTCCATGAGGTAAAGCCTAACTGTGCTTCCATTGCAATGGCAAATAGCCAATGTTCCATTGAGGCATTCCAATGAGCAGGCAACTCAACAGGGTCTTTTTTAAATAAGGAACGTGTGTTGGCAATGACTTCAAGCGCGGTTGGATAATCATCTTCATTGATTTTTTTAAGCACACTGGGTAAGGCATAAATATCTTTACCTAGTGCAACTAATTCAGTCATGTTTAGCTTTTTCCGTCCTGCGTCGATCCCTTGTAATAATCCTTCCCAGTTATAGGTTTGTTGTAATTGTGCGCCAAAGGGTAGATTTTCTTCATGTGCTTTTTTTACGGTTGCTAGATCAAACAGCCGCATTTCTTTTTTTATCGGCAAGGCACGAATAGATAATTTTGCGCCTTTCCAGTAGGTAATAAAAAAACCATTTAAAACTTTGTTTAATGATTCTGTGTCTTTTGGCAGACTGCTTTCTGTGTTAAAAAAGCTCCAACCTGATAAGGTTATAATAAAACTAATAAATAACAGTATGTTGGCGATTTTTTTGATAAGAAGTGAGGACATGTGTTTGTGTCTACCAATAAGTGCTTAATAATAGTACAAACCATAACATAAAAATGCTTATTGTCTATAAGCCATGACTTGGTAGCTTTCTCTGTTTATTATGTGTGAATTACAGAAAAGGTAAATGGATTTAGAGAATGAAAACAACCCTAAGTAAAGCAGTACAAAACCCACGTATTGACGATAAGACAACTGTTTCATTGGAACAGCTCATGGCGTTACGTTTATCGCGTCGTGATGTATTAAAAGGTAGTTTGAGTTTAGCAATGCTCGGTTTATTAGGCACGACAACAGCAATGGCTGAATCACGTGATTCATTATTGTCATCATTTACGTTCAAACCGATTCCTATTGCAGATGGTAATAATGATGAAGTTGTCGTTCCTGAGGGGTATACCGCAC
>CAYNGN010000119.1:1628-7250 GCA_964396615.1 uncultured Thiothrix sp.
ATGGGGTGATCCTATTTCAGATGGCAGTGAATATAAGGGCAAGGCTAGTGATAGTGCAATGGCACAAGCCTATCAAGCAGGGATGCATCATGATGGGATGAAGTTTTTTCCATTGCCTGCGGAAGCAAAGAATGCTGAGCATGGCTTGCTTGTGATGAATCATGAATATATTACCCCATCAGTGTTACATGACGAAGAAGGGTGGTTGTCTCGCTTTAATGCCTATAGCGAAGAAAAGGCAGAAAAAGAATTGTTGGCGCATGGTGTTTCGGTGATTGAAGTTAAAAAAAATAAACACAACTGGGAAATAGTGCGCCCTTCTGCCTTAGCGCGAAGAATTACCACGCTTACCCCCATGTGTGTTAATGGTGCTGCCACAGGTTCACGTCTGCTAAAAACCAATGCAGACCCAACAGGGAAAACAATTTTTGGCACTAATAACAACTGTTCTTCAGGCATAACCCCGTGGGGAACGTATTTAACCTGTGAAGAAAATATCCAGCATATGTTTGCAGGCAATATTGAGGATACGACAGACAATAAAGAAATAATTGCTTTACATAAACGCTATGGTATTCGACGCACGAAGTATAACTATGGCTGGGATACATACCATGCGCGTTTTGATTTAAGCAAAGAACCTAATGAGCCAAACCGTTTTGGCTGCAATGAGGAAATTGATCCTTATCATCCGAAAAGTGTGCCCATAAAACGCACTGCAATGGGACGGTTTAAACACGAGAATTGTGCTTGTTTAGTCGCAAATAATCGGCGCACTGCTTTTTACTCAGGTGATGATAGTGTCTTTGAATATATCTATAAGTTTGTGCCTGACAACGCCTATGATGTGGTTAATAAGCGCAATAATGCAACGTTACTTGATGAAGGTACGCTTTATGTAGCGCGTTTTAATGAAGATGGCACAGGCAACTGGTTAGCTTTGGTACATGGCAAAGCAGGTTTAACCACAGAGAATGGCTTTGCGGATCAGGCTGAGGTCTTGGTAAAAACCCGTTTAGCCGCTGATAAACTGGGGGCAACGCCAATGGATCGCCCTGAGTGGATTGATGTTCATCCAACAACGCATAAAATTTACTGTTGTTTAACGAATAATAGTAAGCGTAGTGCGGAGGATACTCATAAAGCCAATCCGCGTGGTGGTAATCCTCATGGGCATATTATTAGTTGCTCAGAAACCAATAATGATCCTTTAGCAACTACGTTCACATGGGATATTTTCTTACTTGCTGGTAATCCCGCAAATACCGATAAACATCAGCACGGCACGATAATAGGCGATATTTTTTCATCACCAGACGGTTTGTATATTGATCCACGGGGTGCGATTTGGATTCAAACGGATATCAGTGGTAGTAAGTTGAATAATGGCGACTATGCTGCGTTTGGCAATAATCAAATGTTGGTTGCTGACCCTGAAACACGTGACGTTAAACGCTTTTTAACAGGGCCTGTAGGGTGTGAGGTATCAGGGGCGACTTTATCGCCTGATATGAAAGCCATGTGGGTTAATATGCAACATCCCAAAGGGCATTGGCCAAAGGGAGGGAAACATAGACCCCGTTCAGCAACGGTACTTATTACCAAGGATGATGGGGGAAAAATAGGCACATGATCGAATAATCAGCTATACCATTATCGAACATGATAAGATTCTGTTATTACAGATAATATACTGTCCTTCTTATCTTCATTCCCAAGGAGATGTGTTATGCAACAGGGTTTAGCACTGAATGATCCAACGCTTTTTTTAAATCGTGAACTAACATGGTTAAATTTCAATAAACGTGTCTTGTCGATGGCAGCAGATGATGCTGTACCACTGTTAGAAAGAGTTAAATTCCTCTCAATTGTGTCGTCGAATCTTGATGAGTTTTATATGAAACGCATTGGTGGTTTGAAACAACTTGTTGGCGCTGGAGTGACGGAGTTATCCGTTGATGGACGAAGCCCACAGCAACAAATTGATGCGTGTCATGAGCAAGTCAATAACATCGAAACAGAAAAAGATCGGCTTTGGTTAGTATTAAAAGAAAGTCTGATGGAGCAGAAAATATGTATTCTGAGTTACAAGGATCTTTCAACCGAAAATAAGGACGGTTTACGTGATTATTTTTTGCGTAATATCTATCCTTTATTGACCCCACAAGCGGTTGACCCCGCACATCCATTCCCCTTTATTTCAAATCTATCGCTTAACTTACTGGTGACTTTGCATTATGCCAATGAAACAGGAAAAAAATTATCGCGGGTTAAAGTGCCTATAGGGCAGGGAGTGCAGCGTTTTATCCGTATTGGTGAACAAAACTGTTTTGTTTTAGTAGAAGAAGTCATTCAGCATAATTTCGATACCGTATTTCTTGGCATGACCATTGATTCTTGCGAGACATTTCATGTGATTCGTAATGCTAATACTGAGCGTGATGAGGAAACAGCGAATGATTTACTAGTGATGATTGAAGAAGAACTACGCGATCGACATTTTGCTCCCATCGTACGAATTTCAATTGATGAGTCGGTTGATGCAACACGCTTAGGTATGTTGTCTGCTGAGTTGGGACTTGATGAAATACAAGATGTCAGTATGCGGCAGCAAATGCATTCCATGTCTGATTTAATGGAAATTGCCTCATTGCCGATTGAAAGCTTACACGATAAGCCGTATTCACCTGTTGATCACCCCAAACTGTATCGAACGGCTAATATTTTTCATACGATTCGTGATCATGGGCATATTTTATTGCAGCATCCGTATTACTCTTTTAGTAGTTCGGTTGAGCTATTTTTGCAGCAGGCAAGTCTTGATCCTAAAGTACGCGCCATTAAAATGACGGTGTATCGTACGTCTGGCGATACTAAAGTGATTGATCATTTGGTCAATGCGGCACATCATGGTAAACAGGTTGCGGTGGTGGTTGAGTTAAAAGCACGTTTTGATGAAGCGGCCAATATTGGTTGGGCAAGTCGTATGGAAGAGGCAGGTATCCATGTCACCTATGGCATTGTTGGACTAAAAACGCATACCAAGACTATTTTAGTGGTGCGTCAAGATTATAATGGTCTACAGCGTTATTCACATATTGGCACAGGTAACTATCATGCAGGAACCGCGCGTTTTTATAGTGATCTTGGTTTATTGACCAATGATGGTGTTATCGGCGCTGATCTTACCGAGTTATTTAATTATTTAACCACAGGTTATAAACCACGTCGCAATTATCAGAAGCTATTACCTGCGCCTAAGTTACTTAAAGAAGCCTTCCTCAGTAAAATTAAACGCGAAATTGATCACCAAGCAGCAGGAGAAAAAGGCTTAGTGCAGATTAAAGCTAATGCGCTGGAAGATGTTGATATGGTCAAGGCGTTGTATAAAGCATCGCAAAATGGGGTGGAAATTGATTTAATCATCCGTGATACTTGTCGTTTACGCCCTGGCATTAAAGGTCTATCAGACAATATACGGGTAATTAGTATTGTCGGGCGTTTTTTAGAGCATAGTCGTATTTATTATTTTCGTAATGCAGGCGACGAAGAATATTATATTGGTTCGGCTGACCCGATGAAACGTAATCTGGAAAGCCGTGTTGAAGTTGTCACACCTATCGAACCAAAAGCACTCAAAAAGAAATTGCGTAAGTTGCTTGATACAGAGTTATCTAATCACCATTCGGTATGGGAAATGCAGTCAGATGGTGAATATAGTAAATTGCAGCCTGATAATACGCCTGAAACAGGCACACAGGAACAGTTTATGGAGCAGGCTGTTAGTGCTTATAAAGAGGTTGCGCGATTGAAGTTTCGTAAACCCGTGCAGATGGGGCGTGGGAGAGGGTTGGGGAAGCGTTAAATATACAGCAACAGTATGCCCAACATTCCTTGTGATATTTATTAATTTTACTATTGCGTGTGTACCTGAGTGGTACATTGTTTAATAATCCCCAATACTATCTTCACGACTCTATAGTGTCATCAGACTCATCAAGCTTCTTTTCAAAGTAGTAAATACCAATGCCTGCTTGGTAACGCCCTGTACCTGTTACGGTAGGCTTGTCGTCTTGATCATGTTTATCAAGCCAATCGTTTAATTCATTAAGTAATATCATTGCTTTTTTATTACTTAACTGCTGAAATTCTGCAAGGCATTCTAAGGGTAAATTATTATGGGCAACACGTTGCTGAAAGTGATTATGCTTTTTATCGTTGTTTTTCAAGTTATAGCCAATGGTTTCTAGTAATTCCGTGACGCTTTCAGCGTATAAATTTAACATTTCAATCTCGCTTTCAAGAGGGAGATAAGTCATGCTTTTTAGTTCCACGAAACCATCAGCTGTTTTTTTGATAATGCCTGTGCGTATTAATTCGACTAATGCAGCGCGTACAGGTGTACCTCCACCATGTTGTTCAACTAACTGGACAAATTCGGCATTATTGTCTTTCCATGTTAGTGATTTTGGCTTACCCATCTGATCTATAAATTGTTTATCGTATTGCCATTGATGAATAATATGTGCCATACGATTTCGACGAAAATCATCATCAGGCTTGATTAATGGTTCAGCACGGATTACTTTGACACGTTTGCGATGAATGCCTGTGAGTACCGAAAGGCGTGAGTCTGTCTGCTTATACCCATCACGTGACAGTTCTTTCTCTGCTACGTCAATATAAATACGTTTTACCCAGCTAGAGAATTCTTCATAGGTAATATTATAGTGCAATAAGATACGCACTAAAGGCGTTAAGATGCGCTGTACAGCTCTCTGGAGCGCTTTTTTTACAGAGTTCATAAGATAAGTTTTGTTATATTGAACAGAATATTACGCGTATCACTGGTTTTTATTTGTTTATATAAATATATTTGGCATTTTAGTGCCAAAAAATATTGACAGTATTATAACTTAACTAATACTATACACCTATGCATGAAGCAATCATCATTCCCGTTGAAGCAGTCACTATAATCAACCCTATTGTTTAGCAAAAGAAAAAATCAGATAGCTGGTCGTATGCAACACCTTTAGGAGCAAATTGAAGTGCTAAATGGTTTTAAGGCTGTATTGAAGCAGTGCAACATGCATTTTTATTACTAAACCCCTTTTAAGTAAATTAGAGAGTAAACCAATGGTAAGCACACTGATAGTTGATAATGAAAAACGTACACCTAAAGCACGTATTTATCACCTTGAACCTCAGACCAACTTGGAGCTGATTGCTGAATATAGGCATACCATTCGAGCGTTAGAGAAAGCCTTGCAATCTATTGAGCTAAAGCCATTGTTTTCAGCACAACCTTGTTTTATTCGCTGCTACAAAGGTAATAGTAGCTATGCCATTAATGCTGCTAGTATTGAGCGAGTGAATTCAACTCCAAATACAGGGGTTAATTTAATGACAAAAGATGGTCAGGAACATCATACCAATGAAACATTGAAAGAACTGGAAAAAAAAACGCCTTTAGTGCGATGCCATCTGCAACATTTAGTGAATATGGATTGTATAAAAATGGTTGAAAAAAGAGCAAGAGGTCTAGGAATGATACATACCTACAAAGGCTTTACCCTTCCTGTGAGCCGTCGTCATATGGATACGTTTAAACTGTAAGTT
>CAYNGN010000120.1:0-7247 GCA_964396615.1 uncultured Thiothrix sp.
AGTTTTGATGTTATCAAGCATGCTTTGTGGGGCAGTACTACGACCTGCAATATAATCTTCCAAAGTACGCTGCATATATATTTTCCATTGCCCTGCTAGTCGCGTACCTGTGAGTGTTGTATCCTTGCCTTTATTGCTATGGCAAGATGCACACGAACTATCATGTAAGGCTTTACCTTGGGCAACTAAAGCTGTGTCCACATTTTGTTCTGCAACATAGTGTGGTCGAGGAGCAAAATAATTAGCGATGCTTTGTAGTTGTGTATCGGTATAGCCTTTGGCGATACGGTTCATGACGGTGGAGGCACGATCCTTATTTTTATAGTCACGTAATACGTTGAGTAGATAACGACTTTCTAAACCTGAAATCGTTGGCGTTGCAGGGCCACTACTAGCACCTTCTGGGCCATGACAACTCGAACAGTTTGCCGCTAATGAAACGGCTGAAATTGCTGAGTTATCTTGTGTTGGATTATCGATACCACAATTTTGTGGGTCTTCCAATTGCGCCAACAAGGTTGAGAGTTGCTGATATTCGGTAGAGTCACTGGCAAAAACAGTACCGCCGCCATGTACTTGCTGTCCTGATACTTTATTCAAAATGCTGGTGCTGCCTAAGACACTGGTTAAACTATTGAGTGTTGATAGATTACGGCTAGAGGCATTATTGCCTTGTGCTAATACCAAACGGGTGTTTTGTGCCGCTCCACCTGCAATATGACAACTGCTACAGATGGCTAATGAAGGTTCTACCGTTGTGGTGAAGTAGCCTGTGGTAGCTGCACATAATGCTCCAACGCCTGCATCAACGGTATTACTTGCTAATGACACATTGCCACTGGCATCCAATGCTTTAATGGTGTAGCCATAGGTAATGCCTTTTTCTGCGCTGCTATCCGTGTATGAGGTGAGGTTACTTAAGGCAATCAGACGGCCATCGCGAATCACGCGATAACGCGTTGCCCCTGTATTATCCATTGCCTTATCCCAGGTTAATAATACGCTGCTTTCACTGGCTGTTGCTTGTAGATTGTTTACTGCGCTGGGGGCAGTCAGGTCACCTGCAAGAATAGCAATGATTGCTGAGGGTGCTGAGGCGTTATTTGCGTTGTCTAACGCAATAATGTGGTATTTGTAAGACGTATTTTCATTGGCTGTAGCATCAAGGTAACGCGTATTGTTGGCTGTACCAATGATTTTTTGATCACGTAAGATTTGGTAAACAGTAACGCCTATATTGTCTGATGATGCCTGCCATGTTAACTCAACACCACCATCGCTTAGGCTTTTTGCTGCTAATCCTGTCGGAGCAGAAGGTGCTGTGCCATCTTGGGTGAACGTGGTTAATGAATCAGACAATAGAGAACGATTTCCCGCAGCATCAACCGCAACAATTTGATAAGCATATTGTTGGAAACTAGCAAGTTGTGTGTCAGCATAGCTTGTTTGCGTAACATCAGCTATTTTGTTTTGATCGCGCCATACTTCGTATTTTGTCGCATTACCTCTGGCAGCACTCCAACCTAGTGTGATGCTGTTAGGCGTAGCGCTAATAACGGCTAAATTAGAGGGGCGACTTGGTGCTACTGTCCAGTTGAGTTGAGCCGTTGCTCCTCCCCACTGATCATAGTATTCAGCGACTATTTTGTAGCTGCCTTTTTCAAGAAAGAGGCGTTTTTGATACGCAGTTGGTCTTTGCCCTTTCCATGAGTTAATTAGTGTTTGCTGGCCTACTTTTAATCGAAAGCCATCATCAGTGCGGACATTGAAGGTATATTCACCTTCGGCTAAATCGAAACTACCCACCCAACGTGTAGAAAATTTATCACGTGATACATTTGGATGAGGAGAGCCTGTTCCCCATTCATGGTTAATCGTCTTGTCAATTCGAGTATCAATAAGTTTACTGGCTTCTAACTGTGTACCTGCATAGAAACTGGCACAGAATTCACCATTAGGCACATCATTATCACAGTCAGGTGCTTTTTCCCAGAAGGCTTTTGCTCTTGCATTCCCCCAGTCTTCACGATATTCAACGACGACTTTATGTTTGCCTGCTGTCATGGTTTTCAGTACGCGCTGATTGCCATACCACGGCCATTTTCGTTTCCACAAGTCAAGGATCTTTTCATTATCAACTAGGATACGCATACCATCATCAACATCAGTGGTTCTAAAACGGTATAAGCCATCAGTGAAATCAACACTACCTGTCCAACGAACACTAAACTTGTCACGATTGACGTTGCTGGTTGGTGTATTTCTACCCCAATCAAAATTGATGGCATCAACATACTGCACATCAACAGGCGCACCTTCTAGGCTACGGTTATTGAAGTATTCAGCGCATAATTGTCCTTTAGGCGTATCATCGCAAGATAAGAGTTTTTCCCATGTCAATTTGGCGGCTGCTTTACCGCCCGCTTCGTAATATTCCATCTTAACGTCGTGCAAACCTTCGCTAAGGGTGATAATTTTTTCCGAGGGTCTACTGCCACGATAACGCCATTGATCAATGACCAGTTCATTGTCAACCCAAACTCGAACGCCATCATCAACTAAGGTGGTAAAACGGTAATCGCCTGCAGAAAATTGATGTTTTCCTTGCCAACGAATAGAGAAATTATCTCTCCAGACTAACTCATTGGGTGAGCTATGATTCCAGTTAACATCAATTTTATCTACTTTTGCCATGTATTTTGGCAGTTGAGTATTGTTGTTATCGAGTTTTCTGCCTTCAAAGACTTCCATACAGAAAGCGTTTTCAGGTGTTACTGAGCATTCTTCAATAGCATTCCAGCTCAATTTTGCACTGGCTAAACCATAATGTTCAATGGTTTCAACTTTAACGGTATGCTCACCTTTGCTGACATTGACAATACGGTTTTCTTTGCCTTTCCAGCGCCAATTTCGTTTCCAATTATCCACAATCAATGTGTCATCCAACCAAACTTTCATGCCATCATCAACGGCTACATTGAAATTATAATAACCTTGTTCAAAGTTGAATTTTCCAATAGAGCGTGTTGAGAAACGATCTCGCCATATACCTAAGGTGGGAGCATCTTTACCCCAATCAAAATCAATACTGCTATCTGTGCGAGTATCAATGGCATCACCACTTAATTCACGATTACCGTAGAGTTCAGTACAGAAGGCGTTGTCAGGTACGATTGAGCAATCAGGGGCTTTTTCCCAGAAGACTTTGGCTTTGGCATTTCCCCAGTCTTCTTTATATTCTACTTGGATAGTGTGTTGTCCTGATGTTAATGGGACTAATACTTTGCTTTTACCGTACATGGGCCATTGACGCTTCCAACGATCTAGTACTTTTTCGCCATCAATAAAAATGCGTACGCCATCATCACTGTCCGTGTAGAAGCGATATAAGCCTTGTTCAAAGGTATTTTTGCTTATCCAGCGTACGGAGAAACGATCATTACGAACTTGAGAACTGGGGCTTTTTCTTCCCCAATCAAAATTTATGCTGTCTGCAATTTGTACATCAGCCATTACCCCTGATAAATCGTTTGTATTGAAAAACTCACCACAGACTTGTCCTGCTGCGGCATCATCACAAGAAGGAATTTGTTGCCAGTTCAAATGTGCTGCTGCGTTACCCCAGCCTTCAAAATATTCAAGTTTAATGTCATGGTATCCAGCATCAAGTTTAACCACTGCTTCATTGTTTGTTTCAGCACGATAGTGCCACTGATCAATGATTAGCTCACCATCAATAAATAAGCGCATGCCATCATCGGAGGAAAGCTTAAAGCGGTGGTTACCGTTATCGAAGCGGTGTTGACCCGTCCAACGAACGGAGAAGTTATTACTGTCGATAAGTTTTTCAGGCGCGCCACGTTTCCAGTCAAAGTCAATACTCTCAACTTTTTTGAGGTATTTTGGTAGTTGTTGTAGTCCTTTCAATTTGTTTAGTTGGCGGTTTTCATAAACTTCCATACAAAAAGCATCTTTAACTACTTCAGCATTACAATCTTCAAGATACTGCCAATCAATGATTGCTTTTGCTGCTCCCCATGCCTGCTGATACTCAACTTTGATGACATGTTGCCCTTTACTCACCTCAACAATTCGCTGATCTTTACCACGGAATGGCCAAGGTCTTTTCCATGTGTCGGTTACTAATTTTTCATCAATCCAGATACGTAGACCATCATCGGCATCGCTATTAAATTGATATTTTCCTGCTTTTGGGAAGTCAAACTTGCCCAACCAGCGTACGGAGTAGCGGTGATCACGAATACTGTGTAAGGGCTTATCGCCGCGCTGTAGATCAAGATTGATACTGTTTGACAGGTAAGTACGATCAGGCTCGCCATTAAAGGCTTTATTTTGATTAAAATAACTGCCGCAGAACTGGTTTTCTGGGATACCTGAACAATCTGCTTTTTTCTCCCATTTTAGTTTTGCGGTTGCCCAACCATAGTTTTCATAGTACTCAACTTTAATCAGATGCTTGCCTTTACCTAACGCGAGATCAGCAAAATACTCGGTTGTACCTTGGTTTTTCCAACTGGAAATAATTTCTTCCCCATCAACCCAAACACGCATGCCATCGTCAGTCGAACTAATGAAACGATAATCACCCGCCTCAAAGTTGAAATAACCTTGCCAGCGTGCTGAGAAGCGATTGGTGGGGACAATATCTTTTTCAGGTGTGCCATTTCGCCAATAAAAATTAATATTCGCATCAGTACGCTTGTGAATCGGTAAACCCGCGAGTTCAATGCCAGCGAAGAATTCAGTACAAAATTCACCTTCAGGAATGGTGGCACAGGTTGCCTCTGATTTTTCCCAATTAATATCAAGATGTGCGCCTTGCACTACGTGTTGTTCGACACGGATACGGTGTGACCCTTGTCTCATGTGTTTAACATGTTGTTCCAAATGATTCGTGTTATTGCTATCGGATTCATAGGCAATGACATCATCAATCCAGAAACGTAGTTTGCCTTTACCATGCGTAATATTGAAAATATAATCCGCTTTTTCAAACTCAAACACACCTTCCCATTTGAGTAGTAGATTATCATCAGCACTTAGATTGGCAGGGAATTTAAAATCATCAAGGTTAAATTTAATACCATTGGCAGACTGGATAAAATGCGTATCTTCTTGGTTTAGATTTGTATCTTGTCCAAGTAAACTGAGGCAGATTTGTCCTATTTCAGGCGTGCAAGAGAGTTGTTTTGCGCTGAGGCTAAGTGCAGCTTCGTCCGCATAGTCGGCATATTCTATGGTAATAGTATGTTTGCCTGAAGCTAGGGCGACTTGAGTTGTAATACTGCGTTTTGTTTGAGTGGTATCACTCTTATTCCATGCATCAATAATTAATTTGTCATCAATCCATAGTTTAACAGCATCATCTGCATTGATGATGAATTCATAGTTTCCACCAAGAAATTGTTGTGTTTCACGATAACGTACAGAGAAATTATCAATGCCTGTCGCAAAACCTGTGCCAGCAAGACCCCAATCGTTATTGAAAAGCTCAAGACCTGTTGCTAGTGTTTCTTCTCTACTGCTAGTTGTTGTTTCAATAAACAGTGTAGGGCTATCAGCTAAGGTATTATTGGCAAAGTATTCCGTACAGCTTCGACCCAATTGAGGCTGCTCACAGCCTGTTGAAGTGAGTTGCTTATTTTGTGTAACCCAGACACCTGCATTAGAGGTTGCATTATTAAGACTTTGGGCTTCAGAATTGGGAAAGGTGAGGGTTTTATTGTCTATTAGGAATTGAGCGGGTGAGTAATTAACAATGCTACTTTCAGTACTATCCGTTGCTGTGGTTTTGGGAGTGAAACGCCAGATACGATTATCACCTTGTTCAACTGCAGAGAGTACATAAGGCTGTTGCCAGTCAATGAGGGCATCAATGGCGGATTGATAAGCGGTTGTACCTACTTGTTGATCTAATTCTACGAGTGTGTCATTGAGTAATTGGTTATCTGTGGAAGAGCCATTGTTATTGTTAAATAAGAAATCTCTAACACCGAGTAAGCCTGTATGAAAAACCATTTCTTGGTATAAATCACTCTGTGAAAGTCTATTATTTTCAGGTTGAGTTTTACTGAGGAATTCAGGATGAATAGCCGTATTACTGGCTAATGCCATATGGCGTAACTGATCAAGCTCACGACGGAAAATACTAAAGTCATCTAAAGTATAGCTTTGTTGATTGACGATGATGTTTGCATCACTCGCATCGGTTGAAAGTGTACGACTTTGGTGCGTGCCAACAATTTTTTCATTTGTGTTGGTGTAATAGTTGTTGGCGGATAAGCGTGCTGTGGGGAAATGGTTTGCAATAGGTTGATAAAAGGCACTATTTAGATAGACCGCAACCCTATCTTTCATGACGGCATTCCATTGCGTTTGTTTGCTGGTTGCTTGAGTGCTGCCATCGTACATGGCGTGTAAATCGCTAAAGCCTAATGTATTGGTAATATCTGTAAAGCGACTATCATCTTCAATTTCTTGCAAATAGTCGTGTAAGGAGCCTGTTTGTTCGCCTGTGCGTTTTATATCGGCAGCAGAGAGTGTTAATCCTGAATAGTTGAGTGAAACAACATCCAGCTCTCCGCCTGCATCATGGTACTTTTGGAAGAAATTAGTAACACGTTGCTTAACAATGTCAATGCCTTGATCTAACCAGATACCTTGATCAGGGAGAGATTTACCTGTGTCTGTATCGACTATTAAGGGTTTTGCACCATCACTGACAATAATCCTTGATTGGGCGATTTGGAGAAAATCTAAATCAAGATTAAGAATTGCCTTTTTACCTTGTGGCATAAGTTGTGTAGCAGCAAGGGTATTAGTAACGGCTAGATCAATGGCTTCGTCAGTAGACAGATCTTGCAAGTTAATCGTGCTATAGGCGTTGATTTTTTGCAGGGGAGTTGCAGGTGCTTGCCGAGAAAAAGCATGGCTGCCGCCCACTTGTGGCAGTGTTAACAAAATCGGATGATTTGGAACGGGCGTTGCTTGGCTACTCGTGGCAAATAAAAAAAAGGAAAACAGTCCGTTATAAACGATACGTTGTGCTTTTTTTGCATGCTTCAATGTAGACCCCTTACATAGAGAGTTGTTAAACATAGATGAATTCCCCAAACTTAGGCTGTATGCAGTACATGGCTTAAGTTTTTTTTTAGCCTCTAGTTTATGTGCGGTTAACTGGAGACGTGTTGCTAGAGCTGTACTTTAGATTGGTATTTTTATAATTA
>CAYNGN010000121.1:0-7229 GCA_964396615.1 uncultured Thiothrix sp.
TACCTGCTTGTTGCCTGTATGAGTGCCGTCCTTATTTTTCAATTTGTTTACCTATTATTGTTTTCACTGTGGGAACAGTATAGCACCACCATCCTTGCTTGTAAATTAATCGGTAGGTGCGTCGGTAAGGTATCGGTAGGTTAAGCTAACTTTCGATTATCTATAAGAAAAGTCAATCTGTATTGGAGTCGGTAGAAGCTTCGGTACAGTCTTCGGTAGAGCAATCGGTACGTTAATACCTAATCGGTACAAGTCGGTATACCGAGTATTATGTACCGATTAGCGTACCGATTAGAGGCATAGAATCGGTATACCGACCTGTACCGACTTTATACCGAAAACAGTACCGATTTATCTACCGATACGGCTACCGATTCTAGTACCGACGTTCTACCGATGTGACTATCAGAGACGCTACCGACACGCATAAAAAAGCCCCGACTCGAAAGCAAGGGCAATGGTGCAAATTTAGCGCACTTGTTCTGTTTTATCGCGCTAGAAACTGTAGGGAATAATAAAAAGGTACTCCCAAATGGTTGCTTGCACGGGTCTGTGAGCCTCACAATAACGCTAGTTACCATACTAAAAATTCCGCGTTTCGTTTCGCTTTGCTATAATTGACTAGTAATCAAACTCACAGGTTAATCAAATGGGAACGCTAACACTGGACACGAAAAAACGACGTGTCAGACGTAAACGCATTATTGTAAAAAACAGAATTGAACTAACACAAACCAAACAGAAGCCAAAGCCCAAAGCAAAGACCAAACAAAAAATCAAAGCACAACCAACAGAGCAAAAGCTAAAACGTGAAGCTGAAAAGCTACTGGCGGAAAAAAAAGCAAAAGCCAAAATAAATACTGCAAAAGAAAAAACGATGAGAGAAGCACGAAAACTAGCAATACGTGTGCTAAACAAAAAACTCAAAGCGGATTATCCAGTGTGGGATAGTTACTTGCCTATGCAAATTGGAGTCGCTGAACTCATAATGGATAAATTCGCAGATATTGGCTGTTCAAGGAAAGCAATGCGTGAACTGATTAATAGTCATTGCAATAGTAGGAGTTATCTCGAAAATATAACCAAAGGCAAAAGATACGATTTATTCACGGGTGATGTTGTGGCAGAAATTGAAAAAACACAAAGGGATAATGCAAAGTTCAGAATTGGCGTTTATGACAAGTTATCAAGCAAAAATGCAGTAGCTAAAAAAAGCTCAACAGGTGGGTAGGATGGCTGTTATTTTATCGGCAGAATCAAGACTTCACTACACTGTTGAGCCTGTTTGTTTTTCAGGGTAATTTGTGGGTTATTTTGCGTGTTTTTGTGTGGTGATTTTGAGTGTGTTTTTTATTTTAAAGGGGGCTATTTTTATATATATAGAAAGAGGTGCTAAAATTTTGCTTTTTTGTGGGTTATGTATCTGTTTTTTATGACTATGTTGTATGTTTCCTGCCACACGTTTTTAACACTCATTTCGTGTGGCAGGTTTTAGCCTTTTTTGCTTGCTAACTTGCGGTGATTCCAGCTTCATCCAGCAAGTAAATATTAGCCGTTGCTAGCGGCGTGAATTTTGATTTTTTCACACTGTCTTGGCTTGCTATTTTGATATATTCTCGCAGCACAACATGGTGTTTGTTTGCATGTATATGAGTTAAGCAAGATTTTATGTGCGCTTCTGTATCAATCGTTATTCCCAGTAACTTTTTAGCTTCACTTTTTATTCCATTTCCGTCGAGACCCTTTTCTGCACAAATTTTAGCGTACAAGTTGCGGAGGTTGTTGTTGTCATTATATTCAGCAATGTTCAAATTATGAATAACAGGCTGTTCACTTGGCATTACCCACTCATCGACATCATTTATTTTGCTGAACTTTACGCCTAGCAACGACTTTGAAAGCTGGATGAATAGCTTTTTAGCGTGGCTTCTATTGTTATCTGTTATTTTCTTGAGTTTTTTGCTTTTTGATGACATTACAAAGTGATTGTATTGTTCCACTATTTCGGTTGTTAGAAGTTCATCAAAATTCTTAATGCAAAGACTATCATCATTAACATCTATCGAACGCGCCATTATTCTATTTGTTGAACGATTAACATTTAAAGCTGCTGTGATTATCTCGCCTAAAGGCTTAAAGTCGCACTTACTGATGTTTACCTTTTGTCTTTCGATAACATCAAGCTTCGGCTTTCTAACTTTATTGGCTTTTATGTTGAATCTTTTTCTAAGTAAATCAACGATGCATTCTGCTGGTGCGTTATTTATCTTTTTTACATTAGGCATTCTTGACGATGAAACCGCATCAAAGCCGCGCTTTACTTTTCTCAGCTTTGTTATCGTATCTCTTGATATTTCATCATTCGTTATTGTCTTTTCTCTCATAAAGTAGACGTTATCAACGCATTCAATATTTAGGGTTTCTAGTAATATTCTATCTAGCTTTGTTGTTTGCTGTAGTGCTACTGCGCTATGGCTAGCTTCGTCTTTCATGAATATTTGAGATTCTCCTTCGCCCTTCGTCCAAGTTTTGCATATTTTTTGTATTTCTTTCTTCGGTTGTAGTGCCGATTGAATGTGTTTACGCGCAATGTGCAAACTCTCATTATTGCAAACATCATATGCATCACTCAGCTCTTTATCGCTGATATTTTTTGCATCTTTTGAAAAATAATTATCAATTAAATCACCTTTTTTTAAGCTATTCTTTTCGTCTTCTGTTAGTGACTTGCTGTCGAACCTTTGCGCGGTGCTTAGTGCTATCCGCTCTTCTGGTGTTTTGTCATCAGCTTCTATCACACTTTCTTTATCTTCTTGTCGTCGGTTTTCGTTTATTTCAGCAATAGCGCCTTTAATATCACTTACGTGGTCAAAATTGCTAGGTTCAACAACTACAAGTCCCTTTTCTAATAGTGACTTTTCTATTATTTCATAATACTTGTGGGTGTCTTCAATGTCGTTCCTAGCTATTTCAGCTTCATATGTTAGATGTGAGTTAGATAGCATCAAGTGTGCATTTTTGGCATTTTCATCACGGTATGATTCACGTATAAGCAATGATTTGATGTAAGTCAATCCGTTGAATTTTTGACGTGCGGCACTTAAATCAAACGCTAAATTACTTTCATTTATCTGGTCAACCTTTACACATGCAAGGCGTTTTATATCGCGTGTTCTGAAAGGCATCTGTAGCGCACTTGCTGTATTGCCAGTATTTTTATCTCTCACAAAAAAACATATTGCGTTCTCAAAATGAGGTTTTTTACCTGCTGGTGTTTCGATTGAGATACCTATGCCGATGGTGGGGCTTGCAAAAACAACGTCATAGTTATTAAATAAGAAATTATTGTTTTTTGCATCAATGACATCTTTATCACCTGATGTTTTATCGCACGCTAAAAGCACATTCTTGCCGTCAAGAACACCTTCTTTTTTGCAAAACTCATATGCTTTATAAGCTAAAGCAGAGCTTGTTGAATAAACAAATAAGGGGCTGTTGCTGTTTTTTAGTGAGTGAACCATATGCGAAAACCCATCATCTCTTGAATCAAGCCAAAAATGCTCAATGCCAGCCCACTGTTTATATTTGTTTTTCAGCGTGATGAAGTTTCTTTTTATAAACGTCTTTGTAAAAGCCCATGAGTTAGCACCCATGTGTGCATCAGCGGTAACAACAATTCTTGATTCAGCACATATTTTTTCTATCGCAATACCTGCTTGCGCTTTGTTTGTTATTGTTCCGCTTGCAATAAACTGCGAGATGCCTTCCATTTCATCAAAAACGACCATATCAAATCCATACCTACCTATTTTTTCTAGTGTTTTAGGCAGACTGTTTAAAGTGCAAGTAATTGTAATTACTTCGCAGTCACCATGTATATTTTTATAAAAAGTGAATTTTAATCGCCTTGATGTTGAGTCATTTATTGCCTCTAAATGGCTAATATAAAGCACCGAATCAACGTCAGGGTGATGTTCTTTTATCCATCCTATTGAATATGTCTTCCCAGCCTTCATATCTTGTATCAATGCTATTGAAGTGTAGCCAAGGTCTATTGCCGCAACTAAACCAGCTAAAGCATAGCGGTGGCATATTCTCGCTAATGTTTTGCTGTTTGCTTTCATTTTCTTCAATTGCTTTATAGCGTCTTTGTAGTCTTTGTCGTACTTCAACTTCTCGTATATTTCACTTGTTGTCCGTGTCTTTTCTTTGTTTGTGATTTGGTCGGGTATGACTATTGGTTTAATAGGTGTGGTTACTATGGGTAAGTTATCAGCGCATACGCTTATCAATAAATCATCATAATCTTTATCGCTATCATCGGGCATATAGTAATCAGAATAGTCTAGCGGTGGTGCATCAAATACAGGTGGCTCTTGGTCGATAATATTTAGCAAGCGTTTTACTGCATCAATGCCTTGTAGAACATGAACATCATTTAAATCTGTGCTTTTCACCTGTCCATTAATCCATTCGGGGATAATTACACTATTGGCGTACTGGCTTGCTTCTTTTGCTTTTGATTGACCGACACCGCTCTTATCATTGTCACCTAGAACCCCTATGTTTGCGTGAGGGTGTTTCTTCCTAAGTATTTCAGCCACGACAGGTAGGTTGTCAGCATCTATTGCCATGACTCCCCATGCGCCTAAGTCCGCTTGAGTGCCGCTATCTACCGTCGCGTAGCCTTCGCTAAGGAGGATGTTGTCGGTAGTGTCAGCACTAGGCTCTCCGTTTAGATAGCTAAACGAACCCACCTTGATGCTACCTTTTACCATGCGCTTCTTGCCATCATAAATGCATTGCATACCGACGCATTCACCTTGCGAATTTTGAAAGGGGATAACTAACTCACCTTTTTTGATGTCATTGAAAGGGTAGGTATGTCTAGCGGTTTTTGTTTGCTGGGTAGCTTCGCGTGTAATTGTGAATGCACCTCTGCCGCTACATTGCTTATTAGCTAGATAGATTGTGCTGTTGTAGCTGGCAGGTGATAAAAGTGGCATTATTTCGTTGATAGCAGTTTGTGCGCGTTGCTGGTCAACAAGCTTTTGCTTTGCTTCTTTTTCTGCTTCACGCGAAATACGTGCTTTGCGCTCCGCTTGTGCTTGCTGTTGCTTTGCATATGATACTTTATCTACTTCTTGTGATTCTTCAACATAATCATATTGCCTAGCAAAATAATATAGTGTCGCTATCTTTGCGCTACCAGTGCTTGCGCTTTTCCAAGTGCTAAAGGCATTTTGTCTATCTGATTGTTTACCGCTTTCGCTCCAGTCTATAAACAAGCTCATAGCATCTTCACCGAACTCGCTTTTTAATGCGCACGCAATTCTAAACCACTCACCCCTTTCTAAATCATTGGGTATATGGCTTAAGGCTTTTTCAGCTTTTTCGAGTGTTTCAACAGGGTGTTCTTTACTATGATGTATCGAAGAGATATTACCATTGTGGTAATTTCGTGATACATTTAAATCACAATGGTTCTGGTAGAGACCACTAGAATGGGTTTTGTTATCATTTTTCATGATATAATTTCCTTGTTGCGCTGTCCGTTACCGTGAAAGTTTGAACAGCTAATCTACTTAAAGCCTTGCCGTTTTTCGGCAGGGTTTCTTTTTTTCAGCTTTATAAAAAAAGCTAATTTCTCGATTGTACATTAATTCATCTTGTATTGTCCTCTGTTCATCGTGCTTCGATTTACTCTTCTAACATGCCTTGCAACACATCTAACAAAAGTAAATGCGTTACAGATGATTCTAGCGCCATATAATATGCCCTGAATGAGTTGGGGTAACTTAGCCATTCCTATGCCCCTTTGCTCTGGTTAGCTAGTGCCAGCATGTCGTCAATAGTGATAGTGCCATTCCTATACAAGTCAGAAAGCTGTTTTATAACATCTGCTATTTCTAAAGGTATTCTCACTGACTTTGAGACAGGTTTTGCTTTTAGGTGTTTTGGCACTGGTGGTCTTCCTATTCGTTTGCCGCTTTTGAATGTTTTCATGTTATTCCCCTTTATTAGTTTTACCGAAACGACAAAAGTATACTATATTTGTTTCGCTGTCACAACTAAAGTAAACTACAAAGAAGCAATTAATAGAAGAGGCATCAATCATGAACTGGCAAAACGTTATAGATAACCCGTTCCTACAAAACATCCCATTCAAAATTGAGTTAAATAAGTGGGGCAAGATTCTCATGAGTCCAGCGGGTAACAATCATGGGCGATTGCAATTCATGGTAGGCAAGATAATTGATAGCGGTAAAGGCACTGGCACTGTGATTACCGAATGCTCTATAAAAACACCTGATGGGGTAAAGGTTGCTGATGTTGCGTGGGCTTCTGATGAATTCGTGACTAAACATGGGTTCAATACTCCTTATACCGTTGCTCCTGAAATATGCGTTGAAGTCATTAGCCCATCCAATACCAAGGCTGAAATGGCAGAGAAAATTGAACTGTATTTGAACCAAGGTGCGCGTGAAGTATGGCTATGCAACCAGAAAGGGGAGATAACGCACTTTTCAGAAGCAGGTAAAATTGAGTCATCACGCGAAATCTAATGGCATATTTTTAGACCAAGCCACACTGATATTCAATTAATTATTAATTGCTGTCAGCGTATTATTAAGGTCAATATTATGGGTTTCTATGGGAGGTATATCGCTATTATCTCAGCCTGTTTTTCTACAAAAAAAGTTTGATTAGCTTTTTTCCATCAAACTTTTATCTCGCCTTATCATTATCGTCTGCGACATCGAAGAACGTTACAATCGTTGATGTGTAAGGGATGAATCCATTATTATGTCGCGTTTATTGCTGACTCAATCCGTTGTTTTTCATGACAGCGTACACCCCTAATTTTGATGATACTACAGATAAGTATTTTTTTGTCTGAATAACTGCGGATTGATGCCGTTTTTTGTTTTAAATGCTCATGACACCCCTAGCTATGCATCTATAGGCATTTCTTCGCCATGCCGTTGCAAGCATTTCCGCTGGCATAAAATCACACATTCAATAACTGATATTTAAATTTCACAATGAATCACCATCAAATTTCATGAGGGTGTTCTTTTAATGAATAAAACACACCCCCACGAAACACAAAAAACATACACCCCAATGCTCCACCACAAAACATACACCCCCATACTCCGACATAAAAAGTACACCCCTATGCTCCACCCCAAAACGTACACCCCCATGCTCCCATCGCCACTCAC
>CAYNGN010000122.1:0-7220 GCA_964396615.1 uncultured Thiothrix sp.
GAATTCGTCTACGCATATCCGCTTCTAGTTAATTATTTGATAGTGAAGGAAAGTTAATGAAATACACAATAATGGTCAATGAAGGGCCTTATCAGCACCAGTCTGCTGATTCTGCACTGCAATTTGCTCGCGCTGTGTTGGCGAAGGGACACGAAATATTTCGTGTTTTCTTCTACCATGATGGCGTGAACAATGGAACCCGTTTGGCGGTACCGCCCAAAGATGATCGCCAGCTCCAGAAAGAATGGAGTGAGCTCGCTAAAGAGCATGATTTAGACATGGTTATCTGTATTGCTGCTGCTCAACGTCGTGGTTTGATGGATGAAAATGAAGCGAAGCGACAAGGGAAAGACGCTGACAATATCATTGAAGGCTTTCATATTTCGGGTCTTGGACAGCTGATTGAAGGTAGCATTCAGTCTGATCGTACCATCGTGTTTGGTGATTAAAGGAGAACAATATGGCTACAAAAAAATTCATGTATGTGAATCGTAAAGCTCCTTATGGCACGGTATATGCGCTTGAGTCATTGGAAGTTGTACTGATTGCTGCTGCTTTTGAGCAGGACATTAGTTTAGCGTTCATTGATGATGGTGTTTATCAGATCGCTAAAGGGCAGAATACCGACGGTATTGGTATGAAAAATTTTTCGGCTACCTATAAAGCGTTAGGTGATTACGATATCAACAAAATTTATGTTGAAAAAGAGTCACTCGAAGAACGCGGAATGACGCCTGATGATCTTATGGATCTAGTATGGGAAGACGAAGATGACGATTGGGCTGAGAAACCTTCGATCAAAATTGTTTCTCGTGCTGAAATGAAGGGTGTTTTGGCAGACCAAGATGTTCACTACAGTTTCTAATCGGAGGGCATAACCATGTCAATGTTACATATTGTAAATAAGTCGCCTTTCGAGCGAGTGGCGTTTAAATCATGTTTGGATCACGCGGTTGAAGGTGATGCTATTTTGATGATTGAAGATGCTGCCGTTGGCGCGATAGATGGAACCATTATTGCGGATGAAGTAAAGGCTGCAATGGCTGATAAAACAGTCTATGTTTTAGGTGGGGATCTTGCTGCTCGCGGTATGAGTGAAGATCGAATGATTGACGGGATTAAAGTGGTTGACTATTCAGGCTTTGTAGACCTGACAGCAAAACACGAAAAAACGCAAAGTTGGCTTTAGTTAAATAGCGTTAAAACCGTATTAAATATTATTAAATTTGGAGAATAGTGATGGCTTTAGTCGTAAATGGCGAAACGATAGAAACTGATGAAGAAGGTTACTTAGAAGATTTAAGTCTATGGACAGAGGACATTGCAACCGCAATGGCAGCCGCTGAAGATGTAGATTTAAGTGATGAGCATTGGGATATTATCAAATTTCTGCGTGAATATTACGAAGAATATCAAATTGCACCTGCGGTACGTGTATTGACGAAAGCAGTAGGCAAACGTCTTGGTAAATCAAAAGGTAACTCTAAGTATCTTTACTCGCTTTTCCCTTACGGCCCTGGCAAGCAGGCGTGTAAGTATGCAGGTCTACCTAAGCCAACAGGTTGCGTATAGTTTTACGTAATATTGTTGTAAATTAGAAACATAAGAAGTCCGACGCTTCTTTTATTTGTCGGGCTTCTTGTAAAGATTGCTTGTTTTTGATGATTATAATCATGAAATTAAAATAATGAGTAGAGCAACTTTTACAAGAAGTGATTACTCAATCTAGGAGCGCTAAACGTGAACTTTTTGGGAATTTTATTCGGCCTTATATTCTGGGCTGCGACGTTAGTTCTTGTGTTAGGTATAGCTTATAAAATACGGCTATATATGAAGACACCCTCCCCATTAAAAATACCAACGATGCCTGCTCCAATGACGCAGACAGGAGTTGTTTATCGTATGTTTCGTGAGGTGGTCTTGTTTCAAAGTTTGTTTCGCTCGGATAAGTTGTTATGGGTGTTTGCCATTGTCTTTCACTATGGTTTAGCCTTGGTTTTATTGCGTCATGTACGTTATTTTCAAGAAGAAGTGTGGTTTATTATTGCCTACATTCAACCCTTTGGTAAGTATGCAGGTTTTGCTTTAGTGGCGGGGTTGGCTGCCTTATTAGCACGCCGTTTCATTATTGATCGTGTGCGTTATATTTCAGCGCCTTCTGATTTTTTAATGCTGGTACTGTTACTGGTTATTGGTGGCAGTGGTCTAATGATGAAGTATGTTAGCCACACTGATATTGTGCAAGTAAAAACATTTTTCTTAGGTTTACAAACCCTTACGTTTAATCCTCTGCCTGCTGACCCTATTTTGTTATTGCACTTAAGTGCAGTAGCATTCTTAATGTTTATTTTCCCCATTAGTAAATTACTGCATGCGCCAGGGGTGTTTTTTAGCCCAACACGGAACCAGATTGATAACTCCCGTGAGCGTCGTCATGTTGCACCGTGGGCAGCGGAATTAGATAAGCAAGGTGTTGATTACCTTAACGAGTTAAAAAAATAGCGTGACAAAGGAAGCAAGTAAAATACTACTTTATCGTTGGTTTTTTACTTTCGCTAATAAAGTGACATACGACATATTGATCGATATTAAGAGGTACACCTAAGTGGCAGATTACGAAGTAGCAAAAGTAACGGGTGAAGATGGAATTACTGATATTCCAAGTGTTAAGCCAGATACAATGGTTGGCGTAGGCCCTTATATTTCCAAGCCTGCCTTCCAAGAAGGCATGCATTTTCCCTCCGAGATTGAAAAAAATGAAGAGGGTAATTGGTCACTCATTCCAAACTGGAAAGAAGAAGCCCTTAATAAATTAGATGACCTACGGAAACGTTACCGTTCACTACAAGTTTATCTTGATATTTGTGTGAAATGTGGTGCGTGTACTGATAAGTGTCATTATTATCTCGGGACTTCAGACCCAAAGAATATGCCTGTTGCCCGACAGGATTTGTTGCGTAAAGTTTATCGTCGCTATTTTACCTTTGCAGGAAAGTATTTTCCTAAGTTAGTCGGTGCAACTGATCTAACAGAAGAAGTGATTGATGACTGGTATAACTATTACCATCAGTGTTCACAATGCCGTCGTTGTTCTGTTTTTTGCCCTTATGGTATTGATACGGCTGAGATTTCAATGGCAGCGCGTGAAATATTGAACCACATTGGTCGTGGTCAAAAGTATTGTACTGAAATTATGGGGAAGGTATACAAGATTGGTAATAATCTTGGTCTACCAGAGCGTGCATTAGCGAATACCTTGGAAGGTCTTGAAGAAGATATTGAAGACGAAACAGGTGTCGTGGTTAAAATGCCACTGGATAAAGTGGGCGCTGATATTTTGCTAATCACCCCTTCTGCTGACTTCTTTGCTGAGCCACATGTTGATGGCTTGATGGGGTACGCTAAAGTCTTCCATGAGTTAGGATTAGACTACACCTTCAGTTCTTATGCTTCAGAAGGGGCGAACTTTGGGATGTTTATTGGTAGTTACGAGAATATGCGGCGTATTTCACTGCGTATTCGTAAAGCAGCCATCGATCTAAAAGTAAAACGTATTGTCTTTGGTGAATGTGGTCATGCATGGCGTGTTGGATACAGCTTCCTTAATACCCTTGCGGGACCGTTTGATTTTCTTGATCAGAATTACCCCATTCCACAACATATCCTTGAAATTACTGAGCCAGCATTAGCAGCAGGTAAGCTTACTATTGATAAATCACGCAATGATGACATGGTACTGACGTTCCATGACTCATGTAATGTTGCGCGGGGTTCTAGCATGGGTGGCAGACCTGGTGGACAGTTTGAGTTACCCCGTAATGTGATTAAAGCGGTGTGTAATAACTATGTCGATATGCCAAAAGACACTACCCACGATGCAACATTCTGCTGTGGTGGCGGTGGTGGTATTCTCACCGACGATTTGATGGAAATACGGGTAAAAGGTGCTGAACCTAGAATGGAAGCACTGAAATATGTGACGGAGCATCATGGCGTAACGCATATGGCGGCCATTTGTGCGATTTGTAAATCACAGTTTACCAAAGTCATTCCTTACTATGGTTTTGAGATGGATCAGATAGTCAGTGTTCACCAACTCGTCAGTAATGCCATTATTCTTGAAGGTCAAGTTGATCAAGAAGATGATGAGGATGATTTTTAAGCTTAATAATACCTTTAATAATTGGCTTATTGGGGAGTTTTAATGTCACCCCAGCCGTCAGAAAGGTTTGATTTTAACGAAATGTAAATATTACTTAATCCTTCGGGCTTAAGATAGACAGGAGAGTAGGTATGGCAATAGCACCAGATGATACGAGCATGAAACATACGTTCCGACGCTTTGATGATAATGATTACCAATGGGACAATATGGGCGAGTATATCTTCCAAGAAGATACGTCTTATAAATGTCCTACTTATATTCAGAAGACACCACCTTGTCAGGGCAGTTGTCCTTCTGGTGAAGATATTCGCGGCTGGTTACAAATTGTACGTGGTATTGAAAAGCCCGTTGGCTTTGAGGCACCTGCAAAAGACCTTAGTAAAGAAGAAAAAGCAGCGATTGAATTAAAACAAATGCAAGAGTATGCCTTTAGACGTTCAACGACGGCCAACCCCTTTCCTTCGATGATGGGACGTGTTTGTCCTGCACCGTGTCAAGATGGTTGTAACCGTAATGATGTTGATGACTTCGTTGGGATCAATGCGGTTGAGCAATACATTGGTGATTCTGCGATTGAAAATGGTTTTACCTTTGATGCACCTAGTGAGTTATCGGGTAAAAAAATAGCCATTATTGGCGGTGGTCCAGCAGGGATGGCAGCGGCCTTCCAACTCCGTCGTATGGGACATGCGTCTACTATCTTTGATGATCACGCCGAGCTGGGTGGCATGATGCGTTATGGTATTCCTAACTATCGTACGCCTCGTGCACAACTTAATGCAGAATGTGATCGTATTATTGCCATGGGCGATATTGAATTCAAAGCCAATACGCGTGTTGGTGACGGTAAAGATGTCACGGTTGAAGCGTTAGAAAATGAATATGATGCCATTCTTTGGGCATTAGGCTGTAAAAAAGGCCGTGGCTTATTCCTTGATAATTGGAATGATGTACCTAACTGTGTGACGGCGGTTGATTTTCTTGAGCAGTTCAATAAAAACGAAATGAAATACACTGCCAGTAAAATCGTTTGTGTCGGTGGTGGTGATACGTCGATTGATGTGGTATCGGTTTCACGTCGTATTGGTACACTAAAAGACTATACTGAACTTCCAGAAGATGCAGCAGAAGGTCGTGTTATTCATGGTGATGTGGCTGACTCCGATAAAGTTGCCTGTGAAAGTGTTGTATTAACCGCATTATTTGCTGAAGAAGACATGACCGCAGCTGAGCATGAAGTAGTTGATGCAAAGCGTGAAGGCGTTGTATTAATGAACGAAGTGATGCCTGTTGAAATCATCACGAATGACGAAGGTCGCGCGATTGCACTAAAAGTGGTTGATTCCGTCATGGATGGTAATATGCCAAAGCCAAAAGAAGGCGGCAAAGAAACCATTATTGAAGCAGACATTATTATTTCAGCGATTGGTCAGTATGGCGATCTTGATTGGGTTGAAGATTATGGCAATAAGTTTAACCTAATTGATTCTATCAAGTACCGAATAAAGAAGGTCATTTTGTTGCGGGTGATATTGTACGTCCTCATCTATTAACAACCGCGATTGGTCAAGCCTCTATTGCAGCAGAAACGATTAATCATTACTTGTGTGCAAAAGATACGCGACTGGCAAAACGTCCTAAAGTGGATAAGCATCACTTTGATATTCTTGAGAACTTGATGGCAGAAGGTCAGTCACCTGCTGATTATGCTTCAGCAAAGTCTGAAGATGATCGTGGTACCGATAGCCTTGAGTTTGCAGTGCATAATTACGATGATCGTTCAGAGCATGAAGTGGTGAGTTCAACAGAATTGTACCTTGGTCATTTTGAATACGAGTCACGTATTTTACGCACGGAAGAGGTTCCTAGTTCTGAAGAAGTGCTTGGTCATTTCGTGGAAAGAATGAAAGGTCTTGAAACAGGCGGTGCGAAAGACGAAGCTGAGCGTTGTATGAGTTGTGGTATGTGTTTTGAGTGTGATAACTGTGTTATCTATTGTCCTCAAGATGCGGTATATAAAGTCCCTAAAGCCACATCAACAACAGGTCGTTATGTAGCGACAGACTATGATAAATGCATTGGTTGTCACGTTTGTGCTGATGTATGCCCAACAGGTTACATCGAAATGGGATTAGGTGGCTAAAAGCCTCTTTAACCCTGATGTTAAAGTCTGGTTTTATTAGCGTATTGCAATCGTAATCATAATAAGACCAGAAAATTTTTAGTTTTGGTTAGGAAACGCAATAACTTTTTTATCATTATTAGCGCGTTATTCCTTTCTCATTCTCATTCGTTATTATCATTAATATAGTCATCAACTAGGAGTTGCTATGTTTGGCAGAGCCAAAATGCTTCTGATCCCTTTGATGTTTGTCCTTGCATCTTTCTTTTATGGATGTGGTGAAACAGAAAAAAAGGCAAATCTAAATTTGGAAACAGCAAGGGCAAAAGCAAAAGAGTGTGTTGAGCCTACCGCAGACATGCGTATAAATCATATGAAATACTTATTACATGAGCGTAATGAGACCATGTATGAAGGTATCCGTGGTAAGAAACATAGCTTTAAAGCGTGTATTAATTGTCATGTTCCCGCAGAAAAAGAAGGTAAGCCTGTCAATTATCTTGCTGATGATCATTCCACGCTTAACCCTGATCATTTCTGTGCAACCTGTCATGCTTATGTCAGTGTGAAACTAGACTGTTTTGAATGTCACTCAGACAATCCTGAGCAGCAACAAGGTAAAGCACCTGCTCGTCATGCTGCCTTTAGCAACAATAAAGCGACTGTTGCGACGACCCAAAAGCAGGAGAATAATCATGAGTAATATAGGTCGTATTGATACCTATCGCCGTAAATTTATGGCGGGCATTGTAGGAACAGCAGCAATTGCCTTAGCACCTAACCTTATTCTTCGCCAAGTACATGCTGATGAAGGCGAAAAGTCGGGACTTAAGCCCAATGCACGTTGGGGGATGTTGATTGATGTTGATAAATTACCTGATGGTGGACAAGGTGTGGTTAAAGCCTGTCAACAAGAACATGGCTGGGGCAATG
>CAYNGN010000123.1:0-7193 GCA_964396615.1 uncultured Thiothrix sp.
TGAATGCATCTATCTATTCATAGATAGTAGTTCGTAATACCGTGGGGGCTAGCGCCTTCACATCAATCAACAATTAAATAATAGGACAAGACCATGAAATTAACAACGAAACAAGCAGCAGCACTACTTAACGAAGCAGCTTCAACTCGTACTCTTACTAAGGACGAGTTGACAGCAGTGGGTTTAGTGATAGTCAGCTCTGAGGGTACAGCAGATAGCCTTGCACATTACCCTGAGTTAGTACGTGCAGTAGTAGCCTATGCATCAGGCAATGACTCTATTGCATCCATGAACCACGTAACGTTCAACAATAATGGCACGCTTCACTCACTGCCATATGTGAATGATGTGGCGATGGCTGAGGAAGCTACTACCTTAGTGCAATTACTAGCTGGGCAGTCTATCAACCTAGTGAATGAGATGAAGGAATCGGCTACGTTAGCGGGTCTTACATTGGGTATGCAGTTTGCACTCACTAGTGCTTTGTACGTAGGTATTCGTACTCTCCTAGTTGGTGACATCACAGGTCTAATGGCTGTGCATGAGTTACCAATGTTCTCAAAGTATGACGCTGATACCAACCCTGAAACTGCTTCATTGTCTCTGACTGTAACAGTAGCTACTACAACCAAGTACTTTGGTCGTAAGCAGAATGTTGAAGTGTTGACGAATGCTAAAGTTTTCCCACGTGTCAAGACTCTTGAGGAGGCAGGACATAAAGTAACTATGAAGGTAATATCAGCTACTAAATTTGAGCTTAGCTGGTATGACCTCTCTGACGGCTTGGAAACTTATGTATCCAAGGTCAAGGAAGAAGATACTGTAGTTGGCTTTGGTAGTGCTAACTTATACAGTCGCTCAGAGAAGAGAGAGTCAATAAACAAGTATGTTGCTCGTGCTATGTCACACCTAGGCTATATCATCCTCTCAGGAGAGGGTCGTACAGTTGAGACTAAGTGTACTTCACGCAATAATGCTACTTTAACGAAAGCAATTAACGAGTACAACGGTGGGGTGATGAAAATAGAAAAAATTTATTTAAAACAAATGGTTACAAGGTTTTCCACCCAATAAGGAATAAAAGGGGTCAGTATCCTTAAAAATACAACCCATTTTTTAAGTAAGTACTTGTCGTTGCCATCAAGGCACATTGTTAATCAATCATTGGATTGTGATGTCTTGCTGCTATGTGATTAAGCGTATGGGGAGATGATGTAGCACATAAAAGCAACAAAGTAAGCCAGAATCAATGGATTCTCCTATTAATAATGCCCCCTCCATTATAGATTTTAGAAAAAATTTTTCCATTTTGGCTAATTTATTTCGTTAAGTGTAATAGCTGTAGAAGATGTCTTCCCAAATAACCGAAAAGACGTTGTTTATTCAAAAAAACGAAAGGTTCTGAACGATGAATGCACGCCCTCAAGAAAATACAATTCAATATCACCATAAAAAAAACCATGAGAGAGAAAAATTACTTAATCAATCCACAATTTTAAACGCGTTACAGGCTAAACTAGCTATATCACATGATACTAACGAAAAAACACCTATTCTTTTAATGCTTTATGATAACAACACGGTTTCCATTCTTGACCAAAATATCGTGGATGCTGTATTACATTCAATACCCTTTAATGCTCAGAACGAAACAGCTAATGAAGAAAAAAATAAGCCTACTCATTCAACAAAAAAATTATTTATTCCGTGTTTCAAAAATAAGAAAAAATATCAGCTAAATATCAAAGAAATACACGCTGCCTATTGTAATATGTCAGGCACTCATCTTGTCACAAAAGAGGGTGAATACCATACGAATTTAACCCTTAAAAAGGTTGCTGAATTAAGTAACCTTATGTATTGCAATCGTTCCCATCTTGTTAATTATGCGCATATAAAAAAAATAGAACAATTAGAAAATGGTTGTGGTAAAGCCTATATCCATAATGAAGATCCTATCCCCATTAGTCGTAAGAGAATGAAAGGCATGTGAAATATAAAACAAAAAACTATAAAAATAGGGCATTCTTCATAAATACAAAAAAGTAATTTACAATTTAAAACCTGCTAGAAATCGCACTAAAACCGAACGTTTGAACGTAGCGAGTTTAGTGAGATTAAAGGGCAAATTCTAGCAGGCTGGATTGTTAATCCAGCAAATGAAGAGTACTAAAAACACGCTATTTATTATTATTTTCATGGGGATTTTTTAACCAAAGGATATTGTTAGAACGATGTGTGAAAATTTCGATGAAATTTGGCAGAAACGATTAAGCGCCAAAGAAGAAGACCAAGTAGCCTTATATCACTGCGTTACGCAACTTGCAAAGCGTGCAAAAAAAATGTCTTTCGTCGCCGCTCATGAAAAAGAGTCGATATTGCATGACTTTTATGTTTATAAGCTGCTTCCTGCTACTGAACGTATTGGCTCTAATCGAATAATAAAATGTTCTTTTATTGTACAAATGATGAATAATTATCTTATTGATCAGCAGCGTAAGTGGAAAAATGATATAAAACTAACCCAAAAAGATTTCAATACCTCTGTGGATGAATTTATTGCTCCTGATCATCATCAAGAAATAAGAAAAACAATGCTTGATAATAGCAAACGTTTTTTAGATTCATTAGATGAGCGCATGATTAGACTAATTATCTATCATTTTCATCGAGATAAAAAATATCTAAAGGGTATTAAATCGCCTAGTTACTCTGCTATTAAATTAGGCATAAAGCGTAAGAAAGAACAGCATGTAAACGATTATCATAAAACCACCCTTATAGGTCAATGGCTGGTAAAAACGTATGGTAGAAAAATTATTCCATTAGAAGAAAGTTTTTTAAAAAATATTTTCAAAAGTTTCGAAGTGATAACGTTAGTCTATATAGAATCTGGTAATTTCCAGAATAATTAACAATAAAACTTAGCGCTTAAAATATTTATTATGATGAATAAAAAACCACAACCTCCATTAGCTACGATTGAACGTAAATTTACCGTATTGTCTGATATTAATCCTGATAGTAATATCGAGCTAGAAAATACAGAAAACCAAGACGATGCTTCAAAGAAAAGCATACCTCATGCGATTAAAGCGCTGATTAAACGGCGATGTGAAACACTTGAGCATGATTTCACCTCACCCCCTCATTCAGGACAAATTGTGCTTATTGATGCACATACTATTGCACAACTTATCTCACAACAGCAGCCAATATCATCCCCTGATTTTCATTTGAATGATCCGCTATTCGTTCTGCTTGATTCAGTAGAGAATAACGCTTCACAATGGAAAGGCTGGCTGGTCACGCAAGAAACAGATTATGCAGGTCATTGGGATATTTGTTTAGATCCCAAACGTGATGCCCCACTTGATCCCTTAGTTGGCATGGTGCAGATTTGGAATCGAGTGACCTTGCATACTGATTTTATTGGGCGTGTTGTTGGTGAATTGAAGGACGAACGCTTGGCTGATATTGATACGATTACCCAACGTTACCAACAATATTATCAGCAACAGCCTAATCATCAGGCAGAATTTACTAACGATGATCCTCGACATCGCTATCAAGCGTTATATCAACAAGCGGCTCACTCTTTATCAGATGCAACAGAAATCATTCTGCTAGAAAAGGCATCAAGCCGCGAAAAAGAGGCTTCTTTATCCCTTAATCAATGGCTGAAACCGCTATTTTTACAAGTCGATGCACTAAAGCGCAGTATTGTGCCACAAGTGAACTATGCTATGAGCGATGGCAAAGAAAAGGATAATGATTTACTCCTGAATAAATCATTACGCATTCAAGCCAGTAAAAAAATCCTTAAGGATGGAAAAGGCTATCTGATTAAAATGAGCATTCGACTTGAAAATAATGAACAAAACTATTCGATTGAATTTTTTGAGGATGATAATTTGGAGCATTATTTTGAATTATCAGCAAGTGAACCAACCACACATTTTTTGCGTAATCCAAAAAATGAAGAGAGTGAACTTGTTATTAGGGATGAAAATGATAATGTTGTCCATACTTTCCATTTTTAAAACCAATATTTATGAATATAAAGCCCGTCTATTTATGGTTAAATGAAAACACTAAGCAAGTCGCTTGGATGACATCCTCAGCCTATGGTGAATGCCCAGTTGAACTTAAAAAAAGCACAACAATAAGTCAATCCATCGCTGATTTACGCGATCAAAGCGCATCCATTGCGCTTATTGATTGCGTGGGTGAAACATTATCTGCTCTCATCGAAACATGGCTTGCTGAATGCGAAGCAAAGCAGATGATACGGTTATATTTCGTTAATAACTTACCTGAGGCATGGCAAGCACTCCCTTTAGAATGGTGTCGGGTTAAGGGGGAAATGTTATATCAGCATATGCAAGTTTTACGTTATGTGCCGTTTTATCCTGAAAATCTTCCTGTTACGTGTTCACAATCAGCATTATTTCTTAACTTATGGCCTAAACCGCCTCGGCATGAACGTCGCACAAATAGCACCCTGAAAAATAGAAATGGCTCTACTGCAACACTAGCGCCTTTTTCTTATTTAATCGCATTAATGCGTAAAAAGCCCAAACAGTATCAGGTAGTAACAGGCAGTATTAAGGCACAATTTCATCTTGAGCAACATGATATTACCCAACACAGTTTACTGTGTGTCATTGCACATGGCAGTGAAAATAGGCAGAAAAAACCCTTTTTGACCAATAATGGCGATGATGATTGGGCGTTACCAGAACAACAATTGCCGCCGTTGGTGTTACTGCTGGCTTGTGGTAGTGAAGCAGGCAATTTGATTCATTATTCATTACGCTTATTATCACGGGGTGCAAAAACAGTGTTAGCCCCCATTGGCAAGTTAGACGCATCACAAGTAGAGATCTTCTTAGAACGTTTTTTGCAACAGTGGCAAAAGGGTAAGCAGGTCCATGATATTTTGGGTGAGTTGCAACAAGATAAGGACTTAAACCATGCGGCATTACGCATACGTCTTATTGGTCAAGGAGGACTCTATCAGTATCATCAAAACCCTCCTCAAGATGAGAAACACACACACTATGATGCAAGTTGGTCTGGCTTACAGCAATGCATACAACATAATGAACGTGATGATGATCGTTGCTTTGTGGCGCTTCTTAACCAACTGACTTATCGTTGCTTAATGCAAGATAATTCATTAGAACAGAGTGTTGTAACGCTTTATGCTGCTTCTGGTTTGATCTATAACGATCCTCATGAAGACGCGCGTTTATATTTGCGTTTAAAGCAGGTATACGAGCAATGTTGGCAGATTACACAGCATTGGCTACATTATTATTTACTTTTTCTAAGTTCTTTACATGATCATCGCAATATCACCCTCTATCGACGAAAAATATCACAGAGTGTAGACATTCACATTCCTGAGGAAAATTTATTTTTCTATTACTTAATGCATGGCTTTTATCGCAAAGGAAATTATGCAAAGGCAATAGAGGTATTTGTGTTAGGTTTCAATGAAATTGAGCGAAAAATAGCGCCTAATAAAGTACAATTTAAAGAACCTGAATATAAACTATCGGCTTTATCCATCAATATTTTTATTGATATGAATTTCCCACGCTTAGGCAATGCATTACTTGAACACAGCCGTTATTGTTTAGAAGAGGCATCCCTACCCTATGATACCTATAGAAAGGCAGAATTTACCTTGCTTGATCAAGAAGCACGGTTATTAGCACGTAATGGTCAATCTGCTGATCAAATGCAAGTAGGCTTAACAAAAGCCATTATGAAATTAGAACGCAAGCGTGAATTAGCCCAACAAGATAATCACGACGGACATCGAGAGTTAGCCAGTTTATTGTCATTATCAACATGGCTAGACAAGCCGAATAGGGTTTATGCTGAAATGACGCTTTCAATGGTGGCAAACACTAAAACAACCAGTGAAGATATTCGTCAAACAGAAGGAAATTGTACCGTCCTTTATTTATTACGCGCCCTAGCGTCATGGGCATGGCATCAAAATGATCAAGAAGCCTATGAAAAGGTAAAAAGTTATCTACCTGTTTATAAAGAGATAGGAGAAATGAGGCATTTAGGGGATGCAGGCCCCATTGGTTTTATTATTGCTTATCTTGCTTTATTAAGAAATAAACAAGCACAACAATTGTGGCCAATGATGGCATCCAAACTAGAAAATGACGCTTATTTTTTAGAACTTTCTATTTTTCATGCTTTATTGAATGATAAACAAGAAAGTAAGCATAATTACCGTCGCTTTTCTCGACAGCAACAACGGGTGTTAAATTATTTGGATAAGTTAGCCTATCATGGTTTTTTAGATAATGAGTTTCATGAGGAATATGCTGTTATTAAACAGGATTTTGAAAAAAATCAACAACGCGAGTATCAGATGCTTGAACAGTTAAGTGAGGGAAAATGTACGATAAATATATTGATCGCCAAAGGCTTTTTACCTTTTTAAGTATTCTTAAGCATTTTGATCAATGATAAACAATAACAGCCGCTATAATGACTAAGATAATCGATACTATAATGATTACCGCCTCATGATTAATATATCTTATAAAACTTATAATTTTATTAGATGAATTTGGTAAAGGTAATGGAGTAGAAGGATGACTTTCGGTTAATTCTGCCTGAAATAAATGATGAAAGTGTTCTGCAATAATTTTCAACTCTAGTTTAAAGTGTTCTATTTCATCTTTTGTCGTATCTATTGCGTTACTACTATAAGGATGCGGATGAGCACAGTTTTTACGAATATCATTTAACTCATCAAAATCAATAAACTTTACACGTTTATAATCAATTTCTAATGTTTGACAAACAATTTTAAAAACAGGAGGCGTGATTCTATTTGATTTTTGGTTAGCAGTACGGTATGGCTTATTCAATAAACCAATAAGCATTCCCAACTGAGAAGTATTAAGTTTTTCACCTTTAGTCATACTTGCTATATTATCTAATACATCTTTAGCTGCCTTACCTTTAAATTTTTCATAAATTATTAGCAGAATATGCTCTAACATATAGCCACACAAATAACCTGCGTCACGATATCTTTCCTGCTCAATTTGAGCATTAATATAATTAAATTCTTCATGAAAATTATAGTGTTTTTCTTTAATCATTCCCCCCCCTATCGGTTTATTTAATATTTTTTTTCATAATTAGCAGCG
>CAYNGN010000124.1:0-7186 GCA_964396615.1 uncultured Thiothrix sp.
CTGTTATCCTCAAGTCCGAGCATGAAGCATTATTTAAGGGGGGGAAGCTTATACATGCAAACCCTTATTTTGTTTATGCAAAAGCGTCTACTTTTTTCCCTTTTATAGCGAAACCTATTGTTGGTATTCATCCTACAGCCGTGATTGATGATTCGGTGACTCTTGAAGAAGATGTTGCTATTGGTCCTTATGTAGTGATAGAAAAACACACTGTTATTGCTAAAGGAACAACGATTGCAGCAGGTTGTTATATTGGTGAGCATGTGACATTAGGTACTTTTAATGAATTGTTTCCTAATGTTACACTTTTTTCCCATACAAAAACGGGGAACAATTGTCGCTTACATTCAGGTGTTGTTATTGGTGATGAGGGGTTTGGCTTTGCTCCCCATCATGGTAAATGGCATCGCATAGAACAGCTTGGTAATGTAGAGCTAGGCGATGATGTTGAAATTGGTTCAAATACTACAATAGATCGTGCAGCGCTCAATACAACACTTATTGGTGATGGCGTTAAAATTGATAATCAAGTTCAGGTGGGGCATAACGTTCAAATTGGTGAGCATTCGCTTATTATTGGCGGCACAGGTATTGCGGGTAGTACAAAAATAGGGGAAGGCTGTATTCTTGCTGGTGCTTCGGGTATTGCTGGGCATCTAGAAATAGCTGATGGGGTAACAGTTACAGGGATGAGTCGTGTATTAAGCTCACTCAAAAAATCAGGTGTCTCTTATTCATCAGGTACTGCTATTGAAGAAAGTGCCACATGGCGACGTAATGCAATTCGGTTTACCCAGTTGAATGATATGGCAAAGCGTTTGAAAAAATTAGAAGAAAAACTTAAGTAAATTATAAAAAACGATGTAAAGATTCTACTCATTGTCTATGGATGTTCAGGTAGTTATTTTCATAGTGGACTATCCAGTCAGTCATGGACTATTTTTAAACTCAACAAAGCATGCTGTGTTCAGATAAGTTGTTGATTAAAAAATAACACACATGGCTAGCTTCTGATTCGTGTGATTCTTACCTGACTTACTATATTTTTTTAATTAAACAAGATTTGATAATAAAGCATTAAGAGAAAAATTAAGAATATGTCGGAAATAATGGAAGTTACTGAAATAAGGGAATATTTAGCGCATCGCTACCCATTTCTACTGGTTGATCGCGTCCTTGAAATAGCCCCTGGTGAGAATATTACCTGTATTAAAAATGTAACGATTAATGAACCTTTTTTTAATGGTCACTTTCCCGAAGTTCCTATTATGCCAGGTGTGTTGATTATTGAGGCAATGGCACAGGCAACAGGGCTATTAGGTTTTCGAACTATGGGGAGTAAGCCTCAGGAAAACGTATTGTATATTTTAGTAGGAGTGGATAAGGTAAAATTTAGAAAGCAAGTGATTCCAGGAGATCAATTGTTATTATCCGCTGAAATAATGAAGCGAAAAGGTAAGATGTGGATCTTCAAAGCGTCAGCCTCTGTTGATGGAAAAATAGCGGCAAGCGCAGAAATAAAATGTGCTGTTGTAGAACAAGGTTAATCATTAAATGATTCATAAAACAGCTGTCATCGACCCCTCTGCAAAAATTGCAGAGAATGTTCAAATATCGCCTTATGTGGTTGTTGGTGCTGATGTTGAAATTGGATCAGGTACATGGATTGGTTCTCATGTGGTTATTAGTGGCCCAACAAAAATGGGTGTCGATAATCGTATCTACCCATTTGCTTCTCTTGGTGAAGCACCACAAGATAAGAAGTTTGCTGGCGAGGCTACTGAACTGATTATTGGTGATCGAAACGTGATACGTGAGTATTGTACGTTTAACCGAGGAACAGTGCAGGATATTGGTAAAACGGTCGTAGGTAGTGATAACTGGATTATGGCATATGTACATATTGCTCATGATTGTATTATTGACAACCATATTATTATGGCCAACGGCACGACACTAGCAGGGCATGTGAGAATTGAAGATTATGCCATTTTGGGAGGGTTTTCATTGATACATCAATTTTGTCGTATTGGTGCTTATGCGTTTACAGGCATGGGCACTTCGATTGCAAAAGATGTACCACCTTTTGTGATGAGCTTTGGTGCGCCAGGTATTCCACGAGGGATTAATCGTGAAGGCATGAAGCGTCATGGATTTTCGGTTGATGCGATAAAGCAGATGAAAGAAGTTTATCGTTTGTTATACCGTTCTGAGCTTACCTTTCAAGATGCTTTGAAAACGATTAAAGCACGTTATGGTCAATCTGCTGAGGTGAACAGAGTACTTGCGTTTTGTCATAAAACTGAGCGCGGCATTATTCGATGAAAAAACGGATTGCCATTGTCGCAGGTGAAAAATCAGGGGATATTTTAGGTGCTAGATTGGTTCAAGCACTCAATGCACAACATCCAAACTTGTGTTTTGAGGGGATTGGTGGTGAAGAAATGCTCGCAGAAGGGTTTGAGAGCTTTTTCCCTATGGAGCGTTTATCCGTCATGGGATTTACGGAGGTCATACGTCGTTTACCAGAGTTATTGATGATTAGGCATAAGTTGATACAACGTTGGCTGAAATCACCGCCTGATCTTTTTATTGGTATTGATGCACCCGATTTTAACTTGAAGTTAGAGGCTCATTTACATCAAGCAAACATTAAGACAGTGCATTATGTTAGTCCCTCTATTTGGGCATGGCGACAAAAACGTGTGCATAAGATTAAAGGTAATCTTGATTTAATGTTGACGCTTTTTCCTTTTGAAGCCGCTTTTTATGAAAAACATGGTGTTCCCGTCGCTTTTACAGGGCATCCCTTAGCGGATGAGGTGCCGTTGAAGAGTAATCAACAAGCAGCTCGTCAGCAGTTACAAATAGCACCAAACAGTAAAGTATTAGCCGTGCTTCCAGGGAGTCGGGGTTCTGAGTTAAAGTATCTAGCAGAGCCGTTTATTAACGCCTTACAGCACTTACAGCAGAAGTATCCTGATCTTGTGTTGGTTTCCCCGATGGTGAGCGATAAACTTTCCCAGCGTTTTCATCAGCAATGTGTTGATTATGCACCTGAGTTAAGAATTACCCTTATTAAAGGTCAATCTAGAGTGGTTATGACAGCTGCTGATTATATATTAATGGCTTCAGGAACGGCTGTATTAGAAGGTATGTTTGTGGGTAGACCTATGGTAGCAGCAGGTAAATTATCAGCAATAACGGTGAAAATTATTCGTTTATTCGGTATGCTTAATACCACTTATTATACTTTGCCTAATAATTTAGCTAATGAGGAACTTGTCACTGAGCTTATTCAAGAAGATGTAACGGTTGATAAGCTTGTAGCCAGTATTGAAAGTTTGTTTTCATTATCAAATGAAAGAAAACACTATTTGTTAACAAAGTTCACGGCACTGCATGAAGCATTACGGCAAGATGCAAGTAAAACGGCTGCTGATATTCTTACACAGAAATTCTTATAAAATTTGTATGTGTGCGTATTCTATAAATATTTATTATGTTTCAAATCAATGCAAAGGTTTAGAATAGAAATGTTAAAAAAAATTATTTTCCTGCTATTTGTCACTTTACTAATGAGTGCATGTTCAAATGGTATTAAAGGTGTTGCTGAGCCACCCACGGTTTCAGTTTATGGGGTGAAAATGGCTAATATGTCATTATCAGAGGGTACTTTGTTAGTGGCTCTTCGTGTTACTAATCCTAATTCTTATGCGCTACCGCTTAATGGGCTGGATTATAAACTGTCGTTGAATGGGGTTGCGATTGCTGATGGTGAAAAAACAAAAAACTTCACTATTGATGCGAATCAAGATCGAATTATTGAAATACCTGTTAGCTTTAGTTTATTGACCTTGTTGCGTACCATTCCTAAAATTGTTAAAACGGGGCAGTTTACTTATGATTTATCAGGTCACGCACATTTTCCTATTGTGAACTTACCTTTTCAGCGTACTGGAAAAGTGGGAGCATATCGTTAGCTATAACTGTTTGTTAAGTAGGATAGATAAATGAGTATTAAAGCAGATAGTTGGATTCGTCGTATGGCTGAGCAGCAGCATATGATTGAGCCTTTTGAAGCAGAGCAAGTGAGATGCAGGGATAATCAGCGTATTGTTTCTTATGGCACATCAAGTTATGGTTACGATGTGCGTTGTGCTGATGAGTTTAAGATTTTTACCAATATTAACTCTGCTATTGTTGACCCTAAATCATTTGATGAAAATAGCTTTGTTGATCTAAAGTCTGATGTATGTATTATTCCCCCTAATTCCTTTGCTTTAGCGCGAACAGTGGAATATTTTCGCATCCCACGTAGTACGTTGACCATCTGTTTAGGAAAGTCAACCTATGCACGTTGCGGCATTATTGTAAATGTCACGCCTTTAGAGCCAGAATGGGAAGGGCATGTGACCTTAGAATTCTCAAATACAACACCTCTGCCAGCAAAAATTTATGCGCATGAAGGCGTTGCGCAGATGCTCTTTTTTGAGGCTGATGAAGTTTGTGAAACCTCGTATCGTGATAGAGGCGGAAAATATCAAGGGCAGCAAGGAGTGACCTTGCCAAAAACATAAAGGAAATAGCATGAATTCAGAAAAAGTTGTTTTTGCCTTCTTCATTGTATTAGCATTGACGCTTAATTTTGGTTTTTTTATTGGCAGTATGGATGATATTGCACATCATAGTGTGTATGAGTTATTTGCTGCTATTGTCGTTAATCTGATTGCGACGGTATTGAAGTTAGGTGACCGAACGCATTTAGGAGCGGTCTTTCTTGCAACGAGTTTAGTGGCTGACTTACAACTTATTGCTGCTGCTATTGCATGGGGGCTAACCGATATTGTTTTTGGTACGGGAGGAGAAACAGCGTTGCCATTTATGATTTCTCTTTCAGGTGGTGCTTTGTTAGCGAATATTACGTCAGTAATACTGCTTGTTGCTGAGACTATTAGTGTTCGACGCTGACAACCCTGGTGGGTTTTAGGAAAATAAAATGGGGAAGATTTGATGTTTACCATGGCAACTAGTATTGGGTAGGTAGGGTATGCAAAACCTATTCTATATACTTATCCGTCGGCTGAGGTCTCCTTTAATTGCGCTTATTGTCGTTTATGCTATTTTTATCTTGGGGTTTGTACTGATTCCTGGGCGAGATAATTTTGGTCCAATGTCTTTTTTTGATGCTTTTTATTTTGTTAGTTTTTTAGGTACAACGATTGGTTTTGGCGAAATTGCCGGTGATCATGATGGTTTTAGTTATGCACAACGTGCTTGGGCGCTGGTTGGAATTTATACAACTGTTGTCACATGGTTGTATGGCATAGGATCGTTGTTGGGTATTATGCAGGATCCAGAGTTTCGACGCTTATTAAAACAAAATCGTTTTGAGCGTCAGGTTGCTGATATACGTGAACCGTTTTATATTATTTGCGGTTATGGTGATATAGGTAAGCGTTTAGTCGAGGCACTGGCGAGTGAAGGGATTCGTTCTGTCGTGGTTGATATTGATGAAGAGCGTATTAATGAGCTTGAGCTTTCAGATCTTGGGCAGCATGCATTATTAGGTTTGACCGCAGATGCAATGCGGTCTGAGGTCTTGGAAATGGCAGGTATTAAAGGCGATTGGTGTAAAGGTGTGATTTCGATGGCTGCGGATGATAATGTTAACCTTACTGTCGCCATTACGGTGCAGTTGCTTAATCCTAAGGCGCGTCTTATTGCCCGTGCAGATACACGTGAGTCAACGAATAACATCCTTTCTTTTGGTGCAAATGAGGTTATTAACCCTTTTGAGGTTTTTGCTGAACGCATGGCATTAGCGCTAAAATCTCCCTCGCTTTTTATTCTTTTTGAATGGATGTCAGGTGCGCCTGGGGAAAAGTTAGCAGATCCTCTTTTTATTCGTAAAGGCTTTTGGGTTAGTTGTGGTTTTGGGCGTTTTGGTAAAGCAATGTATGACCATCTGACGGATGCTGATATTCCTTTGCGTATTGTAGAGGCTGATAGCGAAAAGCGTGATGTACCCTCAGGTAGTGTTTTAGGACATCCTTCTGAGGTAACCAGTTTGAAAAGGGCAGGGATTGAAGATGCTATTGGTATTATCGCGGGCACTGATAGTGATGCGGATAACCTCTCCGCTATTATAACTGCTCGGGAATTGAACCCCGATTTATTTACCGTTTCACGACAAGTTGAGCAACAAAATACGCCTATTTTTGATGCTGCCAATATTAACCTTGTGATGCAACGTGGTGATATTATTGCGCATAAAATATATGCGTTGATTAGAACGCCTTTATTGGGCGATTTTTTGCGTATTGCAACACGTTTTAAGGAAGAAAAAGCTAATATATTGATTAGTAGAGTTGTCGGCGTTGTTGATAATGAAACCCCTAAGCTATGGGAGTTTATTATTAATGATAAACAGGCACCTGCTTTAACACTTATGCTGCAACAAAGACCTGTCTTAGTTACTGAAATTCTGCGTGACCCAGAAAATTATAGAAGATCATTAGATGCTTTACCTTTATTTCTTAAACGATCGCAGGGTAATGTGATGTTGCCAGAAAATGATCGTAAATTGAAGATTGGTGATAGGGTATTAATGTGTGGTTCAGTACAGTCAAAAGCATTGATGCAGTGGTCATTGAGAAATGGTAATGTTATTCATTATATTCTCACTGGTGATGTGAGACCACAAGGTTATCTGTGGAACTGGTTCCATAAAAAAATAGATATAAAGAAGAGAAAGAAAAAATAACAGTAAATAAAGCAATTTAGCTTTCTCTCATTTGTATCGACTATTCAGATAGAGCGTTATTTGTTAGCAGGAAGCCAACTGTTTCCTTTCTGATTGAATATAGTGACGAATATTTTCACTAATATCATCAAGTGTTTTATCTAATTTGAATTTTTGTGGTGCCGAAGATAAAAAATTAATATCAATATTTGCTGTAGAGTATTGTGCTAACATGTGCGCTAAGTTACTACTTAGTGTTGTTTGATTATCTAATATATCTAATAAAGCCTCTGTTGAATTAACAGGACTTAGTATCACTTTTGTTAGTTCTTGCGTATCATAGTCAAGATCTTGGATATCCCCAATTTGTAAATGACCCTCTAGACCCCATGTTGCTAGAGTAGCATCAAGATTAATAGCAATATTATGCATGAGTGACTT
>CAYNGN010000125.1:0-7170 GCA_964396615.1 uncultured Thiothrix sp.
GTATATTCAGAACTCCGTAAATGGACAATACGCTCACCATTGGTTACCCGTACTTGTTTACCCCGTGTTTGATCTTGTATATCCCGCTCAACCCAGCTGCCATCACTACTTTCCAACGTCACAAAATGAACACCCCGTGCAGGATAGCCATTTGCATCAACAATCTTAATCCTAACCGGTAGATAAGAACGCCCACCATCCGCTGATAGCTTATTACCAAGGGGAGTCATGGTTATTTTCACCGCTTTTGTTGGACGCTTAAATGTGCCTTTGGCTAAAGTACGCTGATTACCAAATGCATCCTTAGCGACCACTTCCAGCTTATTTTTACCTGACTTTAACGCCACACCATACCATGCAACAACTTGTGATTTTTCACGTTTATTTTCAATGCGCTCACCAATTTGTGCTTTGGAAATAACCTTACCATTCACTTTCAAGGTTGGTTTCACACCTGCTTTAACAACCACCATAAAACGACCGTCTAAAGAGGTATTATCTTTCGGCCATAACCATGTTCCTGACTTCGCTTGTGCGCGGGTAATTGATTTTGCAACATCTTGTGGACGTGGCATGCTAATCGCATCGGCTGGCGACTCTAAACGATCAAGTACGGCTAAGGGTAAACGTTCATAAATCGTTGCGACTGTTTCTACCTTAATCCCTTGTTTTTGCAAACTAGCATGCCTTTTTTCCACGGTTTTACGCTGCAAAGCAAAATCAATACGAACCGTATAAATATCACCCATTGGGTAAATAAAAGCATTACTCCGTACGGCCTCAGGTAAAGCAGCTAACGCTTTTTCAGCCTGCTCATAAGTGGGATGCTGCCCTGTTTGTAATGAATAACCACGATTAAGGGTATTTTTTGTTTTGGCTTCATCAAGTGTTTGCTGCTGACTAAAACCAACCGTACCATTTGATAAATCACCATCTGCCCCCGTTTTACGCTCCAAATCATTGACTATATTGGCTTTTTCAGGGTCGTATTTTTGTGCATTGTCCAACATCCAATCCGTTCGACCCGTGTTACGTGCCTTGACACGTGCATACACGGCTTCAATATCTTCTTTCGGGCAAGAGGCCGCAAAATCAGCACGATGAAACTCACCAGCAACTAAATCAACAAGACGACTATCAGGATCTGCCATATGACGGTTATCGAGCGGTTTTAGCGTAAGCCCCTCAGGTAAAGTAATGGGGTCAATCTTGATGACATGATGACCTGGACGAATGCCATACAAACTATACTGCCCATTGCCATCGGTAATCACCCATGTCCCATCTTCCATATACAGTTTTACGCCACCAATCGGCCATTCGCCTTCACGTTGTGTATCACTGCAGTTTGCATCAACAAAAATCTTACCGAAGATAATGCCACTATCAGACAGTACGCCTGTTCGACTCACTGCCACTCTTGCTTTGGTTGTATTAGAAGCAATAATAAGGCTGGTTTCAGTACGCCCCGTCGCATTGGCGGTATTAATACCATCACTTTCCATCGCGCCAGCAGTGACTCTCACCCGATAGGTTAGCTTATGTGTTTCGGTATCTAATACCCCAGGTGCTTCACCTGTTAAAAACTGTAAATTGCTGCTAAAGGTCAGATTTGGCCCAGGTGCGCCAATAGGATCAGCTATTAACTGTCCATCAAGAAATGTTGTATTACTCACATAACGAAAGCCATACGGTAAGACATCATTGATTGTCACTGCAAACATATTCTGTATGGTGTTATTATTGATTTCAATGGTATAGGTTATAAAATCACCAATGCTAACTTCAGCATCATTACTGGTTTTTTCAATCGTCAACGAACTACTCATATCAGGGTCTAGCGGTATATCTGCAATTAATAACTGCGTTAGGGTAAACACACCACTCCCTGCAACCCCCGAAATGCCATTTTCACCATAGGAAAACTGATTTACCGTACGGCTAATGAACTCAGCAGGGGTACGTGTGCTTGGAAAGGTATATCCTGAGTTCTCAGGAGGAATAACATCAATATAATACTGCTGATTTGGGAATAAGAAAGGGAACTGATAACGTCCATCTGCACCTGTTGTTTGTGGGTCATAAGGCGCAAGCGTTGGCGATAAAGGATCGGTTGCCAAACTTCCATCCGCATTTCTAATCGTAACAACAGCTCCTGCTAATGGCACATCAAAAGCCGCATCAAAAACAATCCCCAAAGGATCAATTAAGGCATTATCACTGAGCGTTGCACCTATGCCTAAATCGGTAATGGTCACATCTAAGCGACCATCTGCACCTGCTTTCAAGGTACATTCAGCAATAATACTATTATCGTAGACAACACTAGTACTTGCCGTTGGACACACTTTATTTGCCAAGGTATCCGTATTCACTAAACGAATCGGACGGATACTTCTAAACACGCCACTATTGGGGGCAGTTTCTTTAACAAAAACCTCCATCGTGTCACCACTACTCGAAGTAACCACAACCGTGCGAAACTCAGCAAGATCTTCATCATTATTTAATGCACTAGAATGTACTTCAATATAAACACCATCAAGCGAAGGCGAGTACGAATCACCTTTATCTAATGAATAATAGGTTGCATCTTCAAAATGACTATCATCAAAAAAATCAGGCGTTTGACTATTTCTTCTGCGCTCAATAATTGGACTTAAAAAACGAATTTTAGCACCATTATCGACAACTTGAGCAGTACCCCCTGTAGGATTCAACGCAGTCGACGTATCACTTACAAGCGTAGAACAAACACGGTTGCTCGCAAACTCAACAGGAGTAGAGACATCCGTACTCATGGTCACTTGATTATAAATACGACTAGTGGTTAACCCTAACTCTGCCGTTGCTTCAAACTCCAATTTACCACTTTGGTTTTTTTGCATTTGATCAGAAGGAAGATAAAGCCCTAGTTTACTAATAACATCCGTGCCATTCCAATTCGCAAAGCGTGTCCATTGTGTTGTATCTTCATCTTGCTTTAACTGCACTAATAAAATGGCTTGTATGGGTGCAAACACAGGAAGAGGTGTTTTAGCAAGATACAAATTAGGGGGGATAATATCCTCTAATACCACCCCTAATAAATCATCACTATCAATCTTAAACGTTCTTCCCGTAGGCTGACTATCGCCTGAGTTAGTAAAATTAATACGATACTTAATAGTGTCTAAAGCCTTAATGGGTGTACCACAAACAGGCGCTGCTATTTTAGTAATACCAATATTAGCCCCAGGAAGCACACTAATCGTATCTTGCTTAGTCAGCAATAAGTCGGGTCGTCCCGTTGGCATAACAGCAACATCCAGCACTGCAATATCACCATATTGCGCGGTGATACTGGTTTTAGCACTAATCACAAACTCGAAAATGTCATTCGGATCCAGTAAGGGTATCTGGTAACACAACATACCTGCTTCTGCAGGTTGACAAGCAATTGACTCTAGCTCAGGCTCGCCCGCACTTACCGCACCATTACCATCAATATCCTTATACACTTTAATACGCTCAAGATCCGTGGTATTACTGGCATTATTTTTAACGCTAACTTCATAGCCAAAAGCTAGATTACCTGTATTAATAATACGATGTGCTACATGAATAGGCTGTCCTGCACTTGATTTATATTGACTGGCTTCCTCAAGGGTCAGTCTAATTTGTTCTGCAACAACAATTTGTGCAACATTGGAGTAGATTTTTTTCACCAAACCATCGGCGGTATCAAACCAAGATATTTCAGCACGGTTGGTAATGCTTGTTCCAGCAGCAGGTTTGTCGGCAAAAACAGACGACTGGAAGAGAAAAGTAAGCAGTAAAACAGGTATAAAATTATACCAATGCCCCAAGTGTTTACACATTGTTATCACCCATTATTATTGTTGTTATTAGCGGTTTATTGTTTTTTATTATAAGTCTATTTCTCAATACCCTTTGACCAAAGACACTGAAAAATAGATGACACACTTAAACTGACCTTCATTAATTTTGTGCTGAAGGTCAGTATTTTATTTGCTTAAAATGTTATAGCAATCGACTTACTCGTCAATCTTCACGGTAAAGCGTACTGTTGAAGACGCACCTGATAACAAAATCCCCCCCACTTGATTAGCAGCATTTGTCCCCGTACCAAGATAATAGGTAATAACGCCACCATTACTCACTTCAGCTTCATCATCACCAATACTTTTGGTTTTACCAACACCATCAATTGTTAAAGAATCATCAATAAGTGAGGTATAAGTAGGCACAATATCGGTAACAATCACATTGTTAACCTTCGCATCACCTTCGTTTTTGGCAAAGATTTCCCATACTGCACATTGACCAGGTTCGATTTTTGTTGCTTGAATCTCTGCAAATAAACCCTCAGGGGTTTTATCACAGTTAGCATCAACAGCAACGGTCTTAGTAAGGCGCACTTGACCAAGAATAACGTTGGAATTATCTTCCGCGATATTACGTACTCTAGTACTGTTAGGATCAGTGACTGATAACGTTGTGGTATTCACTTCACCTTGTGGTGCATTGGCTGGGGCAAATACTTTGTTAATCAGCTTCACATACTGACCTGGCTTTAATGGAAACTCAACAATACCATCGTTATCACTATCCGTTAAAGTTACATCGGACACTCCACCATCAGGATTATAGACCTTAATAACATCGTTAGCTTTTAAATTAGCAAGCTCAGTATCACCAACACCATCACCCGTTGTGTCAATCAATGTAGTAGAACCCCAATCAGGATCTGTATTGGTTGGTGATAGCTCTACTGCTTCATCAATATTGCCATCATTTTTCAACGTATGCGGATATTCTACAGTACCACCGGGCTGAACCTGATTTTGACCATCAGGCGTAATCGTCACTGCTTTGATATTATTCACATCAATCGCGTGAGAGATTTCATCGCTTCGAGCGCTATCGACTGAAGAAGTAACCTTGAACGTAATTACATAATCTTTATCACCATCAAAATCAGTCAAAACAGCAGGCGTAATACCATCATTAACCGTATCATGTCCATCGACATCAGCACCACGATCAGAGTTACCTAATGCCTGCGTTGCATCACTCGAAACGGTCACAACTGCAACATAATCGAAGGTAACACCTGCTGGCAAGAAAGGTGTTGAGGTAACCGTATTACCACTAGTATCTTTAAAGACAACGTCCCAACCTGCTGGAACATCAACTGTGCTGAGCAAGAAGGAATCAGCACTACCCGACTCATTTGCTACACTAAGCGGGAATTCAACAGTAGCGCCGACATTCGCTGAGCTCAGCATAACAGGTCCTTCATTATGCGCATTTTCTGTACCTGCATCATTAAACCCCGTATTTGCTTGAACAGCACCACTCGTCACTGAAGCGGCTACATCAACCGCAGGAGCTGTGATTTCATCTAGCTTCAAGTGAGTTGTATCCTTCACCGCATCATCTGCAGATGATGTCGCAGTAAGAACGGCATTATAGCCGCCAGCAGGATCGCCTGATGCACCTGCTGGTAAATCGGCTTTAATCACAATGGTTGCTAATTCATTTTGTCCAAGCACTCCTGAATCGGGAATACCATCGGCATCACTATCAGTAAGCTGTACGGTTCCATTAGCATTCCAAAGGGTAAAGACCGTTCCAATAGGAAAATCTGTATTGGCTACCGTAAGATTAAAGATATCATCACCGTTACCTTGATTGGTAAGGGTATGCGTAAAGATAACGGTATCACCTGATGCAATCGTATCAACAAGCTGTGTATCCGAATGAGCAGCACCATCATCATCCTTCCCATCATTCACACCTGATGATGTAACGCCTGCACCATCATCTTCTGCTTGAATAGCATAGTTCTGTGGCACATCATCATGCGTGGTATTAGAAACGGGGGGATTAGTAGGATCTACTGGTTGATCATTACCACCTGCATCTTCAAAAGCCATAAAGGTGTTATCAATATCTGCACCTGCTGCCCAACTATCCAAATAGCTAACCTTATAGGAAACAGAAATCGTCGTATCAGGTGACAAAACACCATCGGTTGCCTTAATAACCATTGTTGTCGCATCTATCGAACCGTCAAGATTTACGTCCCAACCTAAGGCATTTTCAGTGGTATCAACACCCTGTGTATCAATTGCTATCCCATCTTGCAAACCATTGGTTACAATAGAACCTGCGACAAGAGACATTTGTGTCTCTTTTGTGCCATCGCCATCGGTATCAACAAAAGGAATAACATCCAAAATATCAACACCTATTGCATTAGAACGCCCTGTGTTTTTCACTGTTAAGGTATACATAATCGTCTTATCAGTGGTATTCACCACTGAGGACTTAGTCAAAACCAATACAGGACCTGTTGTAACATTGATCGTATCGCTACTCGTTCCTTCTGTTGCATCAGCACCATTACCTGCTGCCAAATCATCAACGACACCACTATTAACGGATATTGCTATTAGATCAATCCGTGGTAAAGCACCATTTACAGCGGTAACAGGCACAGAATAAGCAACAATAATATTAGCCGTTTCATCAGGCGAAAGATTCAGTGAGGTGATTACATCTTCACCTGAATCAGGTTGACCATTACCATTCGTGTCTAGGTAAATTTTGGCATCAGTATTAGGTCTGCCATCAGGTTTATGAGTAGTCAAATTATAAGTATCAGCAACGTTACCTGTATTGACAATAGTATGTGAGAAATAGACCGTCTGTCCCGGTGCAGCGTTTTGTGTACGATCATTTTCAATCGTTGCTTTATACTGTGGGGCAACAATAATAACCGCTTCATTCGATTGCGCGGTATATTTATTGCCGTTTTCATCTTCATAACTAACCGTTGCAAGGTTTTTGATTTTTTCTCCGGCTAAAGGTGCTGCATGTACAGCACCCGCAACACTAGCAACCGCTAAGGCACAAGCAATCCAATGAGCAAGCGGGCTACGTTGAAAGGTTTTTATTTTCTTCATGGTTTTCTCTTTTTTTATTATTATGAGGGGTAATGTATTACAACATACGATACTGCCTAGCATCGACATAATTGGCCGTGTAAACATAATAGAATTATTTCTTATCAATCAAAGAACTTCCATAGGTTGAGGTAATATATAGATGTTCAGATAATTACATTCACGCTAACGAATCCAGCCAGCCATGTGGATTATT
>CAYNGN010000126.1:0-3698 GCA_964396615.1 uncultured Thiothrix sp.
GTTATGGGGATTGATGCGGGGATGCGTGCGCATAATCATGGAATGAATGTTAAGCCTAAGGTCAAGGATTTAGGTCAGGGGCGTTATAAAGTGACAGGTATGTTATTTCATATGCCAGGCGAATGGTTTCTTGTTTTTTTTCTACATCGGGGTGTTATCGCAGATAAGGCAGAAACAACCGTATTTGTTGAACAATAGCGATGTCAAATCTTATACAAAACTGCAGACGAAATACCCGTATTTATCAAATGGTTTGCTTATTGGTTTTATTTTTTAGCATACAGGTTATCACACACGCTGATTCTGCTACTCATAAGACGTTAATATCTGAAATGCCTATTTTTTCAGTTGCAGAAAAAAAGATAATTCAGTCATTGTCAAAGCGGAATTTCTCACCAACAAACGATTCAAGTAATCGCATTTCAGGTAATTCTCAAGCGATTGCATGGGGGAAGCAGCTCTTTTTTGATCTGCGTTTATCAGGTGATGGTCAGCTTTCATGTGCCTCTTGCCATGATCCTAAAATGGGCTGGGCGAAACATGAAGCGATAACGACAATGAGAAAAGCTTATCCCGCAAAACGGCATGTACCTTCTTTATGGGGCGTACGTTATAACCGTTGGTATTTTTGGGATGGCAGGGCTGATTCGCTATGGAGTCAAGCATTAATGCCCTTGGAAGACCCTGCTGAAATGGCAAACAGTCGACTACAAATTGCACGACTGATGATACACGATATCTCTTTACGCACTTCTTATCAGGCGTTGTTTGGCAATATTCCTGATGTCTTGTTGCAAGCACGCTTACCTTTGCGTGGCAGACCTATGGAAAATAACCAGCATACTGACCACCAAGCATGGAGGGGTCTTTCTGAGCCTGTTAAACAGGCTATTAATCATTTGTTCGTCAATATTGGCAAGGTTATTGCGAGTTTTGAAGAAACGCTTGTGGCAACAGGTTCGCCTTTTGATCGCTTTGCTGATCAATTACTTACGCATAACGTAAACATGACGATGGCACTATCTCCTTCTGCTGCGCGTGGTTTAAAGCTGTTTATTGGCAAGGCAGGTTGTGTTAATTGTCACTTTAGTGCTAATTTTTCTGATGGTGAATTCCATCAGCCTTTTTTACAACCCCTTTCGCTAACAGGCGATTTAGGACGCTATAACGGCATAACTCTGTTACTCAAGAATGCGTTTAATAGTCATAGTATTTATTCTGATACGCATAAAAAAACAGCACGTCATAAATTGGATTATGTGTATAAAAATGTTCAGTTTCGTGGACAATTCAAAACCCCTAGCCTGCGTAATGTGGAACAAACCTATCCTTATATGCATACAGGAGAATTCAATACGCTTGCAGAGGTGATCGCTTATTACAATACTATTTCTGAGCGAGTGGGGACTAATAAGCATCAAGAAGTGCTGTTGAAATCGCTGAATTTAGCTGCCAGTGAGCAAAGTGACATGATTGAATTTCTTAAAGCATTAACCGATGAATCGCCATCGAAGAGTCATCAATGAAGTTGCTGTTATTGAGTGTTATTTTTTTTAGCATTCCTCAAGAAGCTGTGGCACATATTAAGTGGTTTGTAGAGTTTAATATTAGTGACCCACCACAGTCTTTCGCGTCTATTAGCAATACATTTTATTATCTTAATCTACTGATTCTTTCTATCTGGGGAGTCATTATTGCCTGTGTGATTGATAGTTTATGGTGCAATAAATGGGGGAAATTCACCTTTATTCGTGATTTATTTTCACATTATGATGATATTGCATTGAATATTGCGCGCATTGGAACGGGCGTTTTCTTTGTTGGTATTTGGCTGGTGGGGAACGTTATTCTAACCCCTGAATTATTCAGTGATGCGTGGTACGTTTCCTATATCCAGCTAAGTATTGCGGTTGCGGTGCTGTTTAGAAAAGGGCTGTTATTCGCAGGTGTGGGCATCCTTGTTTTATATGCCATTGCTATTGATCACTACGGCTTATTTCACTTGCTGGATTATTTTACATTGGTTGGTTTAGCGGTTTATTTTATCGTGTCCTTTTTCAATACAGCACGCTTAGAGGGCTATCGTTTACCTGTATTATATTTGGCATTAATTTTTTCTTTTTTATGGTCAGCAATAGAGAAAATAGCCTACCCCCAGTGGTTCTACCCTTTTTTGAATAAATATTCTGCGTTGACAATGGGGCTTGATCATGACTTGTTTATTGCCAGTGCGGCATTTGTTGAATTTACGCTGTTTTTTTTATTGCTTATTGGCAACAACAGCATTATTTTATTAGCATTATTGATTAATTTATTGATTACGTCTGGTAATATATACTTTGGAAAAATGGATGCCATTGGGCATTTTCCGACAAATTTTATTTTAGTGATTATGTTAATCAAAGGACCATTACCCGTGAAAAGCTGGCTCTTTGATCATCACTGCAAACCTTATATTGATGCTGTTAAGGCGGCTATTGCTTATCCTCTAACGCTTGTTATCTTGTTTTCAGCCTATTATGGTTTGCATTGGGTTATGTATTAACTTCATGCATATTTCTTACATGCTATTTACCAAATATCCTTCTGAGCCTTTAGTCTGAATAAAGTGATGGTATATCTTATCAAAAGAGCCGTGTATTGAATTTTTCACAGCATCAAGCCTTTCAAGTTGCTTTACCCATGCTGTTATTTTCGGGCAATCAGCCGCTGAATATAAATCCATACGCTGATTAAGATAGGTCATACGCATAAATAAGGGGGCATAGGTAGAATCTACTAAGGTAAATTGTTCACCTGAAAAATAGGGGAAACGTCCCGTCATTTGTTCCTCTAGACATTGGAGGTTTTCGATAAAGCTTGTGTGAATTTTTGTATATGCAGCCTTGTCAGCGGCTAAAATCATCCCCATGAGTTGTCCAAGCAGGGTTGAGCCAAATTCAATCCAACTACGGCATAAGCTACATTCGATAGGGTCTTCAGGGAGCATTTTTTGTGTTGAGAGCGTGGAAATGAGTTCGTTGATAACGGCTGACTCAAAGATAGTGGTTGTATCATCAACACGTAAGATAGGCACTTTCCGAAAAGGTGATACTTCTGCAAACCAGTCAGGTAGGTTATTAGGATCAAGATAGGTTAGCTTATGCGGTATATTGGCATGTGCGAGGGATATTACGCCACGTTGTGCAAAGGGACAAAAATCAAACAGTATGAGCTCTAAATCCATTGTATTTTCCGTCTTCAACGACCAAATTTCCATGTCGCTTTATATTAATGATTAATAATCATTTATTTTGTTTATTTTCATAATTATTACGCTGCGCCAAGTGTAATACAACCTACTTAAAGAAACACAATGTTTCCATTGTTAATGGTCTTTTCATTAAGATTAGCTGTGATTAGTTTGGCATCCTTCATCATTGTCAAAAGTCAAAAGTCAAAAGTAGTTTACCGTTTGAATCCTAGCAGGCTGAATGGTTAACTAAACAATGAAAGATACCATTAAAAAATACTTGGACTTAATGCTATGGAAGGTTTTTTACTTACCTTGGTACAGATTTATTAGACCACTACACACGCGTATACTGGACACCACAATGATTATCAAACCATTTGTCTAATTCATTTTTATTTAACAACTGCTCTAATACTAATAGCTCTAATAAACCTTAAGCCATAACTGTAACAGGACTTTTATT
>CAYNGN010000126.1:3708-7104 GCA_964396615.1 uncultured Thiothrix sp.
GACAAACTTTTCTAATATAGCGCTAAACAATTGTGACACCATTATTATTGGGAAATGGCTATAAGTTTAGTACAAAAGATCACCTTGAAAGAGCTGGGCTATATATCTGCTTAAAATTTGATTTTTACTAGCATGCTAGTGCATGCTAGACTATACCTATATGGATATGGATAGGTGAGGATAGTATGTCTTGGGATAGAACAAAAAGCAATTTAGAAACCCTAGCTGTTCAAGTTCTTAGAGCTTCTGATGAAGCATTAAACTTGAATGAAATTGTTGAGAAAATTCAATGTCTTGACCCTCAAGCTTTCACAGGAAAATCCCCTAAAAAATCACTATACTCAGTAATCTACCGAAGAGAGAAAAGGAGAACTTTAAATAATATACCCCCTTTACTCATTCAAAAGAAAGTAGGAAGAAATACTGTTTATACACTGAATGAAACAGACGATAGTTGTATAGGAAATCAAATTGACAAATAAAGCCCCCCATCTAATTCCTTATCAGGGAAGTAAGAGAAGGTTAGCACCTCAAATACTCAAAAGTATTGAATATAGTTCAGTTGGTACTTTATTTGAACCATTTGCAGGCTCAGCCGCAGTAACTCTTGCATCTGCTTCATCTGGATTAGCTGATAACTATGTAATTTCAGATAAATATCAGCCTTTGATGCACTTATGGGAGCTTATTGTTGATAACCCAGACTATGTTTATTCTGAATACAACAAGCTTTGGACTAGTCAACTAGATGACCCAAAGTCTTATTTCTTAAAAATTAGAAGTAAGTTTAATCAAGACAAAGACCCTGTTAAATTACTTTATCTCATTGCAAGATGTGTTAAAAACTCTATTCGTTTTAACTCAAATGGTGAATTTAATCAATCTAGTGACAACAGAAGACTTGGTATGAAACCTCAGAAGGTAAGGCTTGAGTCAATGGCTATTTCTTCGCTGCTAAAGAATAAAGTTTCTATAGTTGCGGATGATTTTCTAGAGATAATCTCTATGGCTACTTCTAATGATCTTGTGTATATGGATCCTCCTTGGCAAGGCACTAGTCTTAATAAAGATCCAAGATATGCTTACATACTTGACCTTAACTCCTTAATCTCAGGTATAGAATTATTAAACAAGAAAGAAGTACCTTTTATTTTGTCTTTTGATGGAACTTGTGGAGATAAGATATATGGAAAAGAATTACCTAAATATCTAGACCTTACTAAAATTGAACTTGATGCTGGACGTTCATCACAAGCAACATTATTGGGAAGAAACCAAAAAACTGTAGAATCGTTATATTTATCTGCCAGCTTACTTGAAAAGAATAGGTTATCTAGTTTTAACAAACCTGTTCAACCATCTGTTTGTCAGCAAATACCTTTATTTAACTAGGCTTTTAACTTTTTTATAATATCCTTTATGCAGTCTTGAAGGCTTAAACCACGTTCTTTACAAAGTGTTTTAAGCCTGATGTACTCTTTAATTTCATTTTTCCCTTTCCACATGACCTGCAACAATTTGATTTCCTGCATTTCTATATGAGTGTATTCTTCAGGATATGCCCAGTAACACGATTCACAAACTTTCATAGATTTTTTGTGCATAAAGTTATCACAATGCTCACATGACCAAGACTTTTGTCTTTGCGCTGATCCACTAACTAAGCATAAACTTTGAAATATTATTTGCCGTATCAACGTCGTCACCCGCTACTTCATATGGAACTCTATGATCTATTTGTAAATATCTTTCTTGATATGCTTCAGCAGTAATTGCACATCGCTCCCCATATTCAGTGATTAATTCTTTTTTAAATGCCTTGGAGAATGTCTTTCTTCCTCCCAGCTTATGATGCTCAACGTCTTTTGGGTTGCCAAATCTGTAAGCTCCTATTTTTCTCCCATCACTGCTAGTCACTTTAAATGTTTCTAGTGGAATCCCTTCTTCTCTAACATCTCTCGCAGCACGAGGAGGATGGTTGTAGCCATATGTCTCTTTGAGTTCTTCTGTACTAATAAAACCATATTTTATGATGTGATCAATCACTATCTTAGGACGCTTTTTTGTGATTTTTTTAGCAGCTTCTAATAGTTTTTTGTCTATGTCGTTACTCATTAATTAGTAAATTACCATATGGCACGTAAAGCCCCTTCCTTCAGGTAGGGGCTAACGTTGAAATAAGATGGTTTTCAGAACCATCCCTTTCGGGCATGAAAGGCTGTACTAAGGAATCCTCTTCCTTTAGGGAGAGTGAGGATGTCAATTGTTTCGACTCTGCTCTTTGAGCAAAGCCGAAAGAGAGGAAAATTACTGTGTTCTTAACGCTGCAATACGGTCATCTAAAGGAGGATGGCTGGCGAATAAAGCCATAAAGCTACCCTTGCTGGCAATACCAAATGCTGCCATTTCACCTTGTAAATGTGGTTCTACCGTGTCACCTTTCAGGCGTTCTAGCGCAGCGATCATTTTGCCACTACCCACTAGTTTAGCCGCACCTGCATCGGCATGAAATTCACGATGACGTGAGAACCACATGGTGATTGTGGAGGCTAAAGCACCTAAGGTCAGTTCTAATACGATGACTACCCCGATATAAGCAAAAAAGCCCAGACCTTCTTCACCGCCTTCACCATCGTCGTCTAGCGCATTACTAATTGCGCCTGCAATAAGGCGGGCAGCGAGTATAACAAAGGTATTAATAACACCTTGTAGCAAGGCCATTGTAATCATATCACCATTAGCAATATGGCTTATTTCGTGGGCAAGTACCGCTTCAACTTCGTCTTGATTCATTTGCTCTAGTAAGCCTGTACTAACCGCTACGAGAGAGTTGTCACGCTTCATACCTGTGGCAAAAGCATTCATATCAGGTGAATCATAAATAGCGACTTCAGGCATACCAATCCCTGCTGCTTTAGCTTGATTGCGGATGGTATCCATTAGCCATCTTTCCATAGGGGTACTTGGATCTTCAATAACCACAGCACCTGTTGAGCGTTTTGCGATCCATTTGGAGATTGCTAATGAAATAAAAGAGCCCCCCATGCCAAAAAGGATAGCCATAATCAGCATTCCCGTCATGCTACCGCGTTGGATGCCAAAGACACTGAGAATAATACCCAATAGCACAACAATGGCTATATTGGTTGCGATAAATAAAAGAATTCGTTGCATGATGTTTTCCGTTTGAAAAATGATCGTTTAATGAAGAGTGAGATAGTACTTATATGGGTACTCTTTTTCAAATAAACAAGAGATGCTGTCTATTAAGTATTCTCTTAATCACATATTAGAGAGTCAGATAATGATGTTCACAAATAAGAAGCACGTTATGTGCATTATTTTTAATCAGAAGCATGTTTGAGCGCAGCGAGTTCCTGCTGATTTAAAAATAAT
>CAYNGN010000127.1:0-7077 GCA_964396615.1 uncultured Thiothrix sp.
CAAAATTCTTGCTATTGATCCTGATAATTTAACCGCCCGTGTACAACCTGGTGTACGCAACCTTGCTATTACTGAGGCTGTTCGCCAACATAAACTTTATTATGCCCCTGACCCTTCCTCCCAAATAGCCTGTTCTATTGGTGGTAATGTTGCCGAAAATTCAGGCGGTGTGCATTGTTTAAAATATGGACTTACCGTACATAATATCTTAGCACTTAAGATTGTAACGGTAGACGGTGAGTTATTAACGATTGGCTCCAACGCACTAGACAACACAGGGTATGACTTACTTGGCCTTTTTACAGGCTCAGAAGGCATGTTAGGTATTATCGTTGAGATAGTGGTTAAACTCACTCCTGATGCAGAAGATACGCATCTATTAATGGCCGCTTTTAACGATATCGAACAAGCAGGCAATGCGGTTGCAAGCATTATTGCTAATGGCATCATTCCTGCTGGTTTAGAAATGATGGACAAACTTGCTATATCCGCTGCAGAAGATTTTGCTCATGCAGGCTACCCACGTGATGCGGAAGCCATCCTCTTATGCGAACTTGATGGCAGTACGATAGATGTTAGCGAACAAACACAAAAAGCAAAAAAAATCCTCACCGAGCAAGGTGCAAGCTTTATTAAAGAAGCACCTGATAAGGCACAACAAGCTAAACTATGGGCAGGTCGTAAAGCGGCTTTTCCCGCAGTAGGTCGCATTTCTCCCGACTATTACTGCATGGATGGCACCATTCCACGTAAACATATTGCAGAAATGCTCAAACGCATCACTACGCTCTCTACTGAATTTGACTTACGCGTTGCCAATGTCTTTCATGCGGGTGACGGTAACCTGCACCCATTAATACTTTATGATGCAAATAAAGAAGGCGAACTTGAAAAAGCAGAGCAATTTGGTGCAGAAATATTGCGTCTCTGTATCAAGTTAGGCGGCAGCATTACAGGGGAACATGGTGTAGGTAACGAAAAAATAGAGCTGATGTGTGAACAGTTTAACACCGAAGAACTCACTATTTTTCACGCTATTAAAGCTGCTTTTGATCCTAATGGCATATTAAACCCAGGCAAAGCTGTTCCTAGTTTACACCGTTGTGCTGAACTAGGGCATATGCACGTTCACAATGGCGAATTACCTCACCCCGACATTCCACGCTTCTAGGTTTTTAATTAATCACCTCTATCGCTAATAAGTTATAGCTCAAATGAATGAATAATGAATAATGAATAATGAATAATGAATAATGAACGTACACAGCTTCAACAACGTGTTAAAACAGCACTTGCTGAAAAAACGCCTTTACGCATTTGTGCAGGCAATAGTAAAGAGTGTTATGGCAATAAAATCAAGACAAACCATGACATTGACATCAAACCTTATAGTGGCATTATTCATTATGAACCAACTGAACTCTGCATCACTGTTCGCGCAGGTACGCGCTTAGCAGAATTAGAAGCAGAACTCAGTAAACACCAACAAATCCTGCCTTTTGAGCCACCATTCTTTACCCAAAATGCAACCATTGGTGGAACAGTTGCTACAGGATTATCAGGCCCTCGCAGACCCTACAGTGGTGCCGTGCGTGATGCTATTCTTGGGGTCACTATTATTGATGGTCAAGGTGAAATTGTTCGCTTTGGTGGACAAGTGATGAAAAATGTGGCGGGTTATGACGTTTCACGCCTCATGACTGGCGCACAAGGTACCTTGGGTATTTTACTCGATATTTCATTACGCTTAATTCCCAAACCCGAACACAATATAACCTACCAACTGCCTCACTCACAACAAGAAGCATTGGAATACTTTACTAATACACGCCGCTCAAGTCTGCCAATTACTGCAAGCTGCCATCATAAACTACAAACTTATATTCGTTTATCAGGCTCTGAAAAACAACTCGATGAATTAGTAAAAACTTATGACATCCAAACCATGGAAGACGGAGACGATTTTTGGCGTGATGTTCGTGACCAACAGCATGATTTTTTTCAACGCAATGACAAACCTTTATGGCGTATATCGTGCGCACCTGCTGCCCCCCTTACCCAACAAGTTGATATCCGCACCATGTTAGAGTGGAATGGCGCAATACGCTGGATTACCAGTAATATGCCAGCCAATATTATTCAAAACATCGCCCAAAAAGCAGCGGGAGAAGCAATACTCTTTCGAGGTCATGTCGCAGGCATAAGCACATTCAAGAAACCTGAACCAACACTGTTCAAGTTACATCAACGTCTAAAGCGACAACTTGATCCAAAAGGTATTTTCAATCCTAATCGACTTTATGAAGGGCTTTAAATGGAAACGCATATAAAAAAAGAACTAGAAAATACGATCGATGGCAAACTTGCAAAATCCATTCTTCGTAGCTGTGTTCATTGTGGTTTTTGTAATGCAACCTGCCCCACTTACCAACTACTTGGTGATGAAAACGATAGCCCCAGAGGTCGCATCTACCTCATTAAACAACTGTTTGAAGGGGATGGAAGTGAATCTGCAGAGAAAACACGCTTACACTTAGATCGCTGCCTAACCTGTAGAAGCTGTGAGACAACCTGCCCTTCAGGTGTTAAGTATAGTGCATTGCTCGATATAGGACGAAAACTAGTAGAAGACCTCGCACCTAGACCACGCGAAGAAAAAAAGAGACGACAACGCCTACAAACAACACTCTCTTCACCCAAGCTCTTTGGTACCTTACTCAAAGCAGGACAGTTGTTACGCCCTTTACTTCCTAGAGATACTAAACAAAAAGTACCCAAAAAACGCCTAGCATTAGAATGCCCAACAACAATACATGAGCGAAAAATGTTGATCCTTCAAGGATGCGTACAGCCTGCTCTTAGCCCTGATATTAATACAGCAACAGCCGTTGTGCTGGATAAACTAGGTATTAGTCTAATCCACCACAAAAAAGCCAAATGCTGTGGGGCTGTTAGCCAACATTTATCCGCAGAAGACAAAGCCATTACACACATCAAGAACAATATTGATGCATGGTGGGATGATATATCAAATGGTATTGAAGCGATCATTACCACTGCAAGTGGCTGTGGAGCTATGTTAAAAGACTACCCACACTATCTCAGGGAAGAGGGAGAATATTTATACAAAGCCGAAATCGTTGCCTCATTAAGCAAAGATATATCAGAAATAATCATTGAAGAAGACTATACCGCACTGCCTATAAAAAAGACGCTTACACTTAGCTGGCACTCACCCTGCACCTTGCAGCATGGGCAAAAAATCACGGGTTACGTTGAAAAATTATTAACGAATACAGGGCACACGTTATTGCCTGTGCAAGATGGACATATTTGCTGCGGCTCTGCGGGAACCTATTCAATTCTTCAACCCGAACTGTCAGAACAATTAAAACAAAATAAACTGGAAAATCTTACACGAGAAACGCCTGATATGATCGTAACGGCAAATATAGGTTGTCAGACTCACTTACAACAAGGAACAGAAATTCCCGTTGTTCATTGGATTAATCTATTTGTTTGATTTCTGATAAAAAACGACAACTAGCGCCCAGCTTCATCATCCCACAAATACTTATGCAACTGAACCTGAAAACGAGCTGGCAAACGATCTGCCAGCATCCACTCTGCTAAGGCCGTTGCATCTATTTCAGTATGGCTGGGCGAAAGCAAAACCTCACAACATTCAAATAGCTGATAAGCTTCAATAATATCCTTAGCCCACTCATAATCCTCACGACTACAAATAACAAACTTCAATTCATCAGTATCCTTGATAAAATCTAAATTCTGCCAATGATTTTTAGCCGCCTCACCAGAATCAGGGGTTTTAATATCCATAATCGTCTTAACACGAGAATCAACGGCTGCCACTGAAAGCGCTCCACTGGTTTCAAGAGATACCTGATAGCCTTGATCACATAACTGTGCCAATAAAACGAAACAACTCTGTTGTGCCAACGGCTCTCCCCCCGTAACACAAACATACGAAGTCTTATAGCCAGCAACTTGCTCTAAAATAGCGCTAATAGGCAACATTTCGCCTCCCGTAAACGCATATTCTGTATCACAATAATCGCAACGTAATGGGCAGCCCGTTAAACGCACAAAAACAGTAGGCACACCCACTCGTGTGGATTCCCCTTGTAACGAGTGAAAAATTTCACTAATTCTTAGGTTATTCACAACGTCATTAATGCCCTTCACTACGCATTTTATCTAAGCGTGCTTTAGCTAATTGCGCTGCATGACTATTAGGAAAATAACGTAAAACATCGTTAAAAGTACGACGTGCCATATTCCAGTCTTTCAGCGCATAAAAACTATAACCCAGTTTCACCGCAGCATCAGGCGCTTTTCTGCCTTTTTTGTATTTATTCAACACCACAATAAATGAGTCAATCGCTTGACGATAATTTCGTTGTGAATACCACGCCTCACCAATCCAATAGTGTGCATTCTCAGCTAAAGGACTATTAGGGTATTTAGCTAAAAAGCGCTTAAAAGCCGTAACACCTGATTGCCTATTCTGCTTTAAAACTTCATACGCTCGGTTATATTCAGCCTTAACACCTGTAACAGGACGATTGGTTATCGTCGCTGGTTGTGTTGATGATATGGGTTGCTTCACAGGCTGTGTAGGTTGTCGCCGTGGGGGGACAGGCTTCACTGCTTCTGGCCTTGTTAATGGTACATCCCCTTCTGATCTATTTTTGCTTTCTGCGTCCATACGTTCATCTAAGGCAAGAAATGCGCGTTTTTGGCTTTCCTTCAACTGTGTTAAATCATGCCGCAGTGTTTGATTTTCACCACGCAGTTGATTAATTTCCTTCCCCATGACTTCAATACGCTGATACAACTCTGTAAAAGCATCAGGATTAGCATGAGCAGATATTGCTGACAGCATCAGCAAAGAGGTTAATGTTATATGAGATATACTTGCTATTACTTTCATCGTTGACTCCGTTACGACTTATAACTTACGACTAACGTCTAGGATATTTTAACTCAACTCGACGGTTCTTCGCCCATGATTTTTCACCATCGCCCACCACCAATGGACGCTCTTCACCATAAGCAACCGTTTCAGTTCGAGCGCTATTAATACCTTTACCACGTAGATACCATTGTACCGACTTAGCTCGTTGCTCAGAAAGGGCTACATTGTACTCTCGCGTTCCGCGTTCGTCTGCATGTCCCTCTAAATGCATCGAAATAGTTGGGTTACGCTTTAATAACTCAGCATGGGCTTCTAACACTTTTTTGTAATGTGGTTTAATCGTCACTTGATCATAATCAAAGTAGATAACCCGTTCAGCCAGCAGACTTTTTGGATTATTCAAGTCAGCTGGACGATAAGTTTCCTGATACCCCCCCGAACCAACGCCCTGCCTCGCATTCCCACCACGATAATAATCTCGCCCAGAAGCACCATTATTATACTGCCGCCCTGTTCCTGTAGAGGCAACCCCTCCACCAGAACCATAGTTTACTCCTTGTGTTGCGCTACCTCCCCTGCCTCTATTAACACCATTTCCTGCATTATTATGGTTGGCAGTACCATTGCCAGCATACTGACCGTTTGCACCAGCAACTGGCACATTTTGTGCCTGATGAGAACAAGCACTCAATATCAGTGCCGTTAGTATAGGGATAAATAAACGTATTTTATGATTCATTATTCTCTCCTCATGATTGAGATTATTGGTTGAGATTATCATTAGCAAGCCACTTATCGCCCTATAAAATATACAAAACCAGACTAAAAACGATACTACTCATTATGACTCAAGGATTGCCTAAATAGGGTGACCATGCTGGATGGCCAATATCAGCATAAGGCGAATGTAATACGGATCTCGCTCGCCCATTATCACTCACAGTTGCCAATAAGTGCCTTCTGCCTTGCCCTCTCGTTTCATAAAGAACCATCGTGCCATTTGGAGCTAATGAAGGTGACTCATCCAAACTCCCCGTTGAAACAATATCGGCCTCATGACTCGTAATATCCATTATAGCCACTCTAAATTTCCCTGAAATTCGGCGAATAAGCGCTACTTTTTCACCAATAACACTTGGATCAGAATTATAATTCCCCGTAAATGTCATCCGCTTAGGGGCCGTATGACCACTGCCACTTGCCGCAATTTTATATAATTGTGGTGTACCACCACGATCAGAGGTAAAAAGAATATGCTGACCATTTTCCGTCCATGACGGCTCGGTATCAATCGCTCTTGAATGCGTTAGGCGCGTTAATCGACCTGTCGCAAGATCAAGGGTATAAATTTCTGGATTACCTTCAATGGAAAGACTAATAGCCAATGTTCGACCATCACCAGACCAAGCTGGCGCACCATTAATTCCTTTACGTGCAGAAACCAACTTCCTTTTTCCCGTGCGTAAATTTTGGATAAAAATAGCAGGACGACCTGACTCAAATGAAACATACACAAGCTGATCACCCCGTGGTGACCAATCTACTGACATAATGGGCTCTACCGATGTCACGACAGGCTTAGGGTTATAACCATCCGCATCAGCAATAATAAGCTGATAGATACGATCGTTTCCTCCACCATTGGCGGCAACATAAGCGACTCGGGTATCAAATGCACCACGAATACCCGTCAAATGCTTGAAAATCACATCGGCTGTTTGATGTGCAATACGTCGTGTATTAGGCTGATAAGACGTAATAAAACCAGCAACTTTTGTGCCACTATTAAGGTCAATCACCTCTGTTTCAAGTGCAAACGCTCTACCTTGTGGTCGTGTACTACCACGAATGAGGAATCCAGCCCCCGTTTTTTTTAATACTTCAGGATTCAAACGCCCACCTAAGGGTGATATTCCCACTGTGGCATGATCAGCAATAAAGCGAAAACGACCACTACGCTTCAAGTCATTGATCAAAATATCTTTCATTTTAGCGGCATGAGTACTCCCACTAAAAGGCGCAACTAACAACGCAAGACTCTCATCATCTCCCGATTTATCAATCACAATATCAATATCAGCATAGCTAGGTAAGGTTATAAGTAGCAGCAAACTACCGAGTAAGAACAAGAGTTGTTT
>CAYNGN010000128.1:0-6553 GCA_964396615.1 uncultured Thiothrix sp.
AAAGGTTGAGTCATAAAGACCTATTTCATTATTGCCATTAGGACTTCACAGCCAAACCACGTGCCAAGCGTGTTTTACAATGATGATAACCAATATTTTTGCGCACTAGCCATTTTTTTAATAATGGCAAGCGATCCGTTGCCATTAACCCCGCGCCCCGTACATGACCCAATAGAAGCGAATCATTCGAAAATAATTTAATCAAAGAATCAGTATATTGAATGACCGCCTTACGATCAGGTTGACGCTGCTCAACATAGTATTGCAACATCTCAGTACTTCCTAGGGCATAACGTTGATCAACAATCAGTTCTACAAGCTGTGCAATATCACGTAAGCCAAGGTTAAGCCCCTGCCCTGCGACAGGGTGCAACGTTTGTGCGGCATTACCAATTAATACAGTGCGTGTTGTCGTAAGCTGCTTTGCTTGCATCAATGCTAATGGGAAAGAAGAGCGTTGACCCACTTTGATAAAACGACCTAAACGATAGCCAAAGGCTTGTTGAAAATGCTGTAAAAACGCTTTGTCATCTAAAGCGAGGGTAGCAGCAGCTTGTTCTGTTTTATGCGTCCAAATAAGTGAACAGCGGTTGCTACTTAAAGGCAATAAGGCGATAGGCCCATTTTCAGTAAAACGTTCAAAAGCTTGCTGCTGATGCGGTCTATCAGGGGTAATATTGGCAATAATCGCTATTTGTCCATAGTCACTTTGTTGATTTTCAATGTCTATTTGTTGGCGAGTAGTAGAATTTGTGCCATCAGCAACCACTAATAATTGGCTACGCAATACCTGCGTTTTTTTACGATTAGCAGGTTTAATTTCAATCTGTACTACGTCTGTTTCAGAACGGATATCGACTACACTAACAGGCATATAACGATCAATCGCTGAAGAAGAGGCATTAAGCTCAGTATATAAATGCCCACCTAAAATACGGCTTTCAATTAAATACCCCAACGCTGCTAGGTTTTCTTCAGCAGCATCAAGGCGTACTGCTCCCATAAAACCACGATCGGAAACATGAATTTTATCAATCGCACTCACATCATTTGCGAGCGATGCCCAGAGCTTCATCCCCGTATAAATTAAGCGACTGCCATACGATAAGGCAATCGACCGATCATTATAAGACGGTTGTTGTGGCTGTCCAAAATGAAATGAATCAATCAGTGCTACTTTTATTGCTAGTGGGTTTAAAGCAACGGCTAAACTCGCCCCCACCAAACCACCACCAACAATCACAATATCATAATCATCCGTTTGCATAATTAAACAGCCTGACGCATAAGCGCTTCAATCTCACTAATTTCTTTCACCAAGCCTGCAGTGAGTACTTCATTGCCGTCTTTAGTAATCGCAACGTCATCTTCAATACGAATACCTATATTCCACCATTTTTTAGCAACATTATCAGCAGGGGAGATATAGAGCCCTGGCTCTACCGTTAATGTCATCCCAGCTTCAAGTAAACGCCAGCAATCATCAACCTTATAATCCCCCACATCATGTACATCCAAACCTAACCAATGCCCTGTTTTATGCATGTAGTAAGGACGATAGGCTTCATCCTCAATCAATTGCTCAATCTCGCCTTCGAGAAGTCCAATATCGACTAGCCCTTCGACTAATACTTTTACCGCAGCATCATGGGGTTGATCCCATGTATTCCCTGGTTTTGCCATTGCTATTGCCGCTTTTTGCGCATCAAGTACAATTTGATACAACTGCGCTTGTGCATCAGAAAACCGCCCATTAACGGGGAAAGTACGGGTAATATCGCTGGCATAGCCAAGATATTCTGCGCCTGCGTCTATTAATACTAAATCTCCATCCTTGAGGACTTTGTCGTTATTAACATAGTGTAAAATACACGCATTTTCACCCCCACCAACAATAGTGGTGTAGGCAGGATCCATGCCTTGTTGCTTGAAGGTATGTAAGTACTCAGCCTCTAAGGCGCATTCCATTATATTTGGCTGACAAACACGCATTGCCTGTTGATGCGCTGCAACGGCTGTTTTAGCCGAAAAACGCATGGCACGAAGTTCAGCCGCTGATTTATATAAACGCATATCATCAACAAGTAACGGCAATGAAACAAACTCATGAGGTGCATGAACGCCATTGCGTACTTTGGCTTTAAGGCTATTAACCCATCCCATAACCTGCTGATCAAAGTCAGCGTTATTGCCCATGTCATAGTAAACAGCACGACGTTCTTCCATTAGACTTGGCAAAATATCATCAATATCCGTAATAGGAAACGCATCATCTGCACCATAGACCTCAACAGCCCCCTCCATTCCTGCACGTCTGCCTGTCCATTGCTCTATTTTAGGATCAGATTCTTGGCAAAAAAGAATATATTCGCCCTCTGCTCTACCCGCAATAAGCACTGCAACGGCTTCAGGCTCATTAAAACCCGTTAAATAAAGAAAGCTGCTATCTTGGCGAAAACCATATTCAGCATCTCGGTTACGAATCTTCATTGACGCAGAAGGCACAATAGCAATGGCTTGTTCCCCCATCATATGCATCAATTGCTCACGGCGCATGGCATATTCTTTAGCGGTTATTATAGGTCGTTGTTTCATAATAGATAAATTTAATAAGTGAATGTCTATACCAAGTAACTAATGCAAAGTTGCCGAACTTAAACTGGGTTGCAGTTCTTCTGCAATCAATAACACGCCCATCCGAATATATTCAGTAATCTCAGTATAAGCCTCTTCTGATTCCTCTAGATCGTCTAAATCCATAGTACCTGCACTACTAATTTGTAGAAAATCTTTCATAAGTTCTTTTGAGTCATCAGGTAGCTTGTGAAAATCACGAATCCCTGCCAGCGAAATCCCCATCAAAAAACCTTGTAACCACTCTTGCAACACCTCAACACGATCAACAAGCGCCTCTGCATCATCAAGCAAGAGTAAATTAAACTCTAAATTACTATCCTGCATTTGCAAGCGTGGAGCATCCATAACAGTCTTCAATCGACTGACTAACTGGTTTTGCATTGCATCTTGTTCATCACGTTGTGGAAAAACGTATTGCAACCATAACTCCGCGTCAATAGCAGTATTCACTGCAAGTAAACCACAGATAATTCCATGATTTTCACCTGCACTTTGCTCACAATTAGCTCGACCCAATAAGGATTCAAGCTCAAAATATGATAAAATATGTTCCATAAGTATCTTTATTTGATGTAAATATTGACCCCATTGGCCGCACTCCTTTACTATTCGTACTATGACTGAAGAAACTACCGATAAAAAACTAGATATGCAAATAGGGCTATTAGAAGACCGGCTCCATGAGGTGCTAACGCTTCTTGAAGCTCTATCTTCCGAAAATACCGCACTGAAAGCAAGAGAAAGCTCGCTTCTTACTGAACGATCAGAGCTACACAATAAAAATAGCAAAGTACGTTCTCAAGTTGAGTCAATGATTCAGCGTTTAAAGACAATGGATAATAGTTAGAATAACAAAGCACCAAACAATACTGAACAACATTAATGAGCAATAGGGATATTAATAATCATGTCTGACAAACCAAGAGCTGTTACGGTTAAAATACTGGAAAAAGAGTACCGCGTTGCCTGCCCTATTGGTGAACATGACTCTCTTAGACAATCAGCACAAGAAGTTGACCGAAAAATGCGCGAACTGCGCAAAGCAGCAGGTAGAGTGTTAAATACTGACCGTCTGGCGGTGATGGTTGCGTTAAACTTAGCCCATGAGCTATTGAACACAAAATCACAAGTAAATCATATCGACGGGGATGTTCTCGATCGTATTGATACCATGCAAAACCGCATAACCGAAACCATTAAAACAGTGAGTAAATAATGATGATGACGCAAAAAAATATTATTACCTTTATCTTTTCGATAATGGTGTTGTTCTCTCTCAATAGCATTGCTTTTGCAGATAGTAGTAAATTGGTTGGTAATTGGAAAGGTAAAAAGGTAAAGCTAAACCTTAAAGCTAATAACACCTATACCTATAACCTAAAAGGTTTAAAATTTAATGGCACTTGGTCTGCATCAGACAAGACATTGACACTTAAGTACAAGATTATGGGCATAAGCAAAAGCCGAAAATCAACCTATAGCTTTAAAGGTGCAGATCTTGTCTTAAGCAGTAAAAAAGGCAATGTTGTACTGAAAAAACAATAACTAACAAAATACGGCATCTTTCATATTTTAGTTAACCATTCAGCCTGCTAGGATTCGCCCTTCAATCTCACTAAACTCGCTACGCTCAAACAACGTTCGGTTTCAGTGCGATTCCTAGCAGGCTTCAAACGGTAAACTACTGTTGACAATTATGAAGAATGCCACAAATACCACCTTATCGAGTTACGAGGCTCCAGCCTCGTAACTCAGTCTTAGCGCTTTACCACCCAAGCAGCTTAGAAATTGTCGAATCAACACACATCCCACCACAGCCATCTATTATGTTTATCGCCCCTAGTTTTGATGCATTCAAAGCACAATTTATTCTTCAACTCAAAAACATGCTCAATAATAACGAGAGCGGTGGCTTGGGCGCATTTATCCTCGTACTTTCCAATAGCATGCAAGATAAAACCTTATTCAATGCCCTCTACCCTGAGCTTGAGCAACGTTTTTTAGCCTTACAAAGAACCCCATGGGAAAAAAGCCCTATTGACGATAAACAGGTTTTTGAGCGCATTCAACAGCTTGATCTTGAAAAATTGGGCTGTTGGGAAAAAAGCCACTTAGAACCATGGGAACTTATCTACAACCCAATCCGTGCGTTACGTCCTGCACGCGCTTCTGAGCAAAAAATAACACAAATCCATCAAGCATTTAATATTGATAAATTCCACTTTAATAAACCCTTCCTCCGCCCTGAAATATTATGGGAAGGCATGTGGGATAAGATGAATATGCGTGTGTTATATAATAAATTCCCTTTTGCACCTTGGCACTTACTGCTTGCTCTTGAACCTGAAAAACACCTCCCACAGTTTGTTTCTCTTCCAACGCATCAGCATATAGCCCGCTTAATTAACCACTGTCAACACCTACCTGATTTTGGTATTGCCTATAATAGCCTTGGCGCTTACGCCTCCATCAATCAGTTACATTTTCAGGGTTTTATTCGTGAAGCACTGCCTATTGAACATTCATCTTGGCAACACAATGGTGGTAAAATAGCATATCCTATTACCTGTAAGCGTTATCAGAATCCGATGCAAGCATGGGAGCATATTGAAGCATTACACCAAGATAATCAGCCCTATAACCTACTCTATCGCCCAAATACCTGTTACGTCATTCCCCAACAAGGACAATGTGGTAATGTTATGCCTTCTGCTTGGCTTCATGGCGCAGGATGGCATGAGATGTGTGGCGTGTTTACCATGACCAATAACAATGATATTGCCCAACTAAACGCGCACATTATCCACCAAGAATTAACAAAATTTACACGAACATAGGAAACGTTATACTGTGAGCGAATTGCCACTAATACCATTAGACTGGATGACTATAAAAAGCGTTTTTTTAGATATGGATGGCACTCTACTGGATCTGCATTTTGATAATCATTTCTGGCAAGATTATATCCCGCAAAAATACGCCGAAAAAAAACGCATTAGCTTGCAACAAGCCGAAGCTGTATTAGCCACGATGTATGAAGAAAAAGCAGGGACATTAGACTGGTATAGTCTTGATTATTGGGAACAAGCACTGGAACTTGATATTGTTGCCTTAAAACCATGACGCATAAAATAGCCGTGCGGACAGAAGTTAATTCTTTTCTAAATTTCCTCCAACAACAATCCGCTCGTACCATTTTGTTAACCAATGCACATCCTAAAACAATGCGCATTAAATTTAATCATGTTGCTATTGAACCCTATTTTGACCGCATCATCACCTCACATGACATCGGACTTGCCAAAGAAACAAAAGGGTTTTGGGATAAACTACTTGATACCGAACATTTTGACCCTGCTCATAGTTTATTTATTGATGATAACTTAAAAGTTCTAGCAGAAGCCAAGGCACATGGCATTAAACACTTATTTGCAATTCATCAGCCTGATTCACAAAAAGCACCTGAGGAAACTGCACCCTATACTGCAATTCAGTGTTTTACGCAAATTATGGGCTAAGGAATAAGCACAAAATAACTTAATATTTTAAAGCCTTATGGTACTGTCATGTAATCACAGCGTTGTTTGAGCATCGAAAGTTTAGCGCGATTTCAGGACAATACCCATAACTTCTTAGAGAGGTGAGTGTTACTTGTTATTTTTTACTCCAATAGCTATTTGAGCGCAGCGAGTTTTATTGGATAACAAGTAACGCTCCCCGAACGAATAAACAGAATGATATTTATTCCTCCAACACCAACTGCGCAGGCAAATGACCTTGTTGGGCAGCCATCGTTAACCATCTTTTTGCCTCTGCTTCATTCTTGTGCACCAAACGACCATTCTTAAACATTACCCCTAACGCATATTGTGCATCAGCCGAGCCACGATCAGCCGCTTTTATTTCCCATAACAAC
>CAYNGN010000128.1:6563-7074 GCA_964396615.1 uncultured Thiothrix sp.
TTTTTAGCCCCTTCTCTATTCGTTGCATACTGTTGATAAAACATAGATAACGCATGTTGCGAACGTGCATTACCCGATGTCGCTGCTTTTGCCAACCATTGATTAGCCTTATTAATATCCATCTTCACACCATCACCATATTGATAGCGCATCCCCAGTTGATATTGCGACTCAGCATTCCCCTGTTGTGCTGTCTCAAGTAAAGAAGCAATACTAAAGGCTTTTAATGGCATAGCCTTCACCTTCTGCAATTCGGTTTGTGGTTGAGCTTGATCGTATGTTTTGACTTGCTCACTATTAATATCAACAGAATGCTTCGCTGAAGGATGAATGGCAAACACCTGTCTTGAAAGCGCTGGTTGGACATATGCTTGCGCTAATTCTGCTTCAACAGCATCTTCAGCATCTTCAGCTTCATTAGCAAGTGCCTTCTCCAACCAAAGTGGTGCAAGCTCTGCCAATAACACATCCCCTACAGGCTGCATAAGCCTTGCTTCAGAATAACTCGCCA
>CAYNGN010000129.1:0-7068 GCA_964396615.1 uncultured Thiothrix sp.
CAGCTTTTGCTGCAATCTCGAAGGCAACAGCAGAGGAGTCAACGGCATGGAAGCCACCATCAAGCAGAGTTACTTTCATATCTTCACAAGGGAAACCTGCCAATACGCCTTCTACCATACTGAATTTAAAGCCTTTCTCAACAGCTGCCCAGAATTCACGGGGTACGTTACCACCCGTTACCGTTGATTCAAACTGGAAGCCTGACGCAGGTTCACCTGGCTCAATACGATAATCAATTTTGCCATATTGTCCTGAACCACCTGATTGCTTTTTGTGGGTGTAGCTATCTTCAACGGTTTGAGTAATGGTTTCGCGATAAGCCACTTGTGGTTTACCAACGGTTACATCAACATTGTGGGTTTTCTTCAGGATGTCTATTTTGATATCAAGATGTAATTCGCCCATACCTTTAAGAATGGTTTCACCGCTTTCTTCATCGGTTTCAACATGGAAAGAAGGATCTTCTTTAACCATTTTATTAATAGCAATTCCCATTTTTTCGGATGCTGCTTTGTCTTTTGGTGTTACAGCAATAGAAATAACAGGCTCTGGGAAGACCATTGGTTCTAGTGTTGCAGGGAATTTAGGATCACACAGAGTGTGACCTGTTTGTACATTCTTCATGCCCACAATGGCGATGATATCGCCTGCTTGGGCTGAGTCTAATTCAACACGGTGATCTGCTTGCATTTCAACAATACGACCTACACGTTCCGTTTTACCCGTGAAGGTGTTTAAAATATTGGTGCCTTTTTCTAGGCGACCCGAATAAACACGAATAAAGGTTAATGCACCAAAACGGTCATCCATGATTTTAAATGCCAAAGCACGTAATGGTTTGTCTGGATCAACAATTGCAAATTTACCTGTTTCCTCACCTTCTTCATTAACCTCAGGCTGAGGCTTAACTTCTGTTGGGCTAGGTAGGTAATCAACAACGGCATCAAGGACAAGTTGCACCCCTTTGTCTTTAAAAGCTGAGCCACAGTAAGTTGGGAAGAAATCAAGCATTAGTGTCCCTTTGCGAATACAGCGCTTAATGTCTTCCATAGGAGGCTCTTCGCCTTCAAGGTATTGCTCCATGACATCATCGTCTTGCTCTACTGCTGTTTCAATCAGTTTTGCACGCCATTCTTCAACGTCGTCCACCATATCAGCAGGCACATCTTCAACGGAAAAGTTGATCGTGTCTTCTGGGTCTCTCCATACGTAGGCTTTACGTGATAGTAAGTCAACAACGCCAATAAACTCATCTTCTGTACCAATGGGTAAGACCATGACCAGTGGGTTTGCACCTAACACCTTTTCAACTTGAGCAACGACGCGGTAGAAATCAGCACCAATACGATCCAGTTTATTAACAAAGATAAGGCGTGAAACACCTGAGTCATTTGCATAACGCCAGTTAGTTTCTGACTGAGGCTCTACACCCCCTGAACCACAAAAGACACCTACGCCGCCATCAAGCACTTTCAATGAGCGATATACTTCGATGGTGAAGTCTACGTGTCCTGGTGTGTCGATAACATTAAGACGGTGCTCTTTCCAAAAACAGGAAACGGCAGCCGATTGGATGGTGATACCCCGTTCACGTTCCTGTTCCATAAAGTCAGTAGTCGCTGCACCATCATGCACTTCACCTGTCTTATGGATATTACCAGTAAGTTTCAGGATGCGTTCGGTAGTTGTTGTTTTCCCCGCATCAACGTGGGCGAATATACCGATGTTGCGGTAAAGGGATAAGTCAGTCATGTCTATACTCTAAATTAATAATAGGTAAGTTTTATTTTTTTTGCTCATTTTGTAATGCGTTGATAGTGCTTTTAGTCGGGTAATGAAAACCTTAATAGAGCCACTGCGTAGTTGTTTAAGCCACAGTCAAAATAAAAACGCAACATTCTACCTTATAATATGTTTGCATTGGAAATAATACGCAAAAAAATAAAAAAAATGTAGGACGATAGCGTCTCATTAACGTATTAGTCTATAGGTATTCACTTATTAGATTTCTTGGTCAATCGTTTAGCGAGTAATACTCACCTTATAGGCAACAGCTCCCCCACATTAGGCTTGTTTTTTATTTATTGATAGTTGACGTTCAATAAAACGTAAAAATGGTTTGTTGCTACCCATCTAAAGTTCTCGCTCTGCCATCGGAAAAAAGCCGTGAGTCGCTTGCTTAAGATCTTAATCTTGATAGCTTTAGTTTATGAAAAATAATAAAATACACTGCCTAATAATAAATCAATCTGCTGTATTGTCTGCTGAATTAAGTAGGGCGCTTAGATGCCATAAAAATCAAAGTTTTGTTGAGGTGGTTGACGGGCTGTTGAATTTATTAAAAGCTAAAGTTGTTAAACATCAAATTGGTTTATTATTTATTGCTAAAACAAGTGTTACTCCTTCTTTTGAAGCAGTTGCCAAGCTTTTGCGACAGTATTCGCCAGATACTATTTTGGTCTTTCTTACCGCGAAAAATCAGCCTATCACACAGGATATTTTGGGTGTTGAGCGGTGTGATTTATCCTTAAATGCAGCAAGTGTTTCTAATCTTGTTCTTAGTAACCTATTACACTATGTACAAATAAAAAAAGATCTGAGGGAATGCAAACATTTATTGTCAATTGTTGATCGGCGTAATCGTTGGTTGGTTGATTCTACCTATGAGCCTATTGCTTATGTTTACCAAGGTGCGCATATTCATGCAAACTCTGCTTATTTGGCATTATTTGGTTTTCACTCTGTCGCAGAACTTATGGGAACGGCAATGAATGAGCTGCTTCCTGTGGTCAATCAAACTGTATTTAGTCGTTTTGTGAATAAGCAAAAAAATTATTTGGATACCCAGCAGACGTTATTAGTGACGATGCAAACTATTGATAAACAAGCATTCCGTGTAGGTGTACGGATCGCATCTGCTGTTATTAATAACACAAAATGCTTACAAATTTGGGTGCATCAATTGAGGGTAGAGCAAAATGATCTACCCGTTCAAACACAAGCGTCAATTAAAGCGAGTACGAAAGTCATTAATGGAGCTTCTATAACTCCAAGACCTATATTGCGTACCCATACGATGAATATAAATAGAGCAAAAAAAGGTGAGGTAGGTGTATTAAAAGAGAAGCTTAGTCTTAAGCAGTTGATTGCGTTTGCACAAGAAAATCAGCTGAATAAACTTGATATACAGCCGTTGAAAGAGGTTAGCTTAGGGGCTATTAGCCACTATTTTGTTGATATGCCGTTAAACCCAAAGCGCGTTAATCCTGTGCGGATTCAACTAAAAAATGTTTATGGTATGAGTGCGGCTATGTTTCAGGATTATGTCACGATCACTTCATTGATTGCTGAGTTGAGAAAAAAGGGCAGGGCTGGCGAACGTTATATTGTGAAATTGAATGTGGCTAATTTACAAGACAAACGTTTTAGTCGTTGGTTATCAGTACAGCTACAGCAGTTGCCAACTAACGCATCGCAAATTGTTTTTCTACTGCCTTATGCTTATTGTAAGCAAAATATTCATCAATTAGCAGGGTTATTATATTCACTTAAAAATACGGGGGGCTGTATTGGTTTGAGTGACTTTACACCTTCTACAATAGGTATGAAGGTTATTAAACGCTTCCAAGTGAAGTATATTTCCTTTGATGCTGAGTGGCTTGAGCGCGTAAGAGCTAATAAACGCCAACGAGAAGTGTTGTTAACATTGACCCAAAAATTAGGGCGTTCAGGTATTGAAGTGATTGTTTCTCCTTCTAAAGCAGCTTGAGATTGGGATTGGGATTGACAGTGATTTGTTCCAAAGGTAATGTTTGGCGCTTTATTTAATTGCTTTGGAATAGTTAAACACGATGAAACCTGTAAAAATAGGCTTGTTAGGACTCGGTACCGTTGGTGGTGGCACAGCAACCGTATTGCAACGTAATGCAGAAGAAATATCACGTCGTGTAGGGAGGAGGATTATCGTTGATTTTGCTGCAACCTTGGAAATCGAGCGTGCTGAAGAACTTGGACTAGAAGGGTTACGCTTAACAGAAAATGCGTTTGATGTCGTTAATGACCCTGAGATTGATATCGTTGTTGAGTTGATTGGTGGTTATTCTCCTGCTAAAGAATTGGTTTTACAGGCCATAGAGAATGGCAAACATGTTGTTACTGCGAATAAAGCACTTATTGCTTTGCATGGTAATGAGATTTTTGCTAAAGCACAGGAAAAAGGCGTAATAGTTGCCTTTGAAGCGGCAGTAGCGGGTGGTATTCCTATTATCAAAGCTTTGCGTGAAGGGTTATCCGCGAATAAAATTAATTGGATTGCAGGTATTATCAATGGCACAGGTAATTTTATTCTTACCGAAATGCGTGAAAAAGGTCGTGCGTTTGATGATGTATTAGCGGAAGCGCAAGCGTTAGGCTATGCCGAGAAAGATCCTACGTTTGACGTAGAGGGTATTGATGCAGCACATAAGCTGACTATTTTATCTTCTCTTGCATTTGGTATTCCCTTGCAGTTTGAAAAAACCTACACCGAAGGCATTTCAACGATTACACCTGAAGATGTTGAGTATGCAGATGAGTTGGGATACACCATCAAGCATTTAGGTATTGCACGTCGTACAGAGCAGGGTATTGAGCAACGTGTACACCCAACCCTTATTCCTAAAACGCGTCTGATTGCGAATGTTAATGGTGTGATGAATGCGGTCTTGATTATGGGGGATGCGGTTGGACCAACGCTTTATTATGGTGCTGGCGCGGGGGACGAACCCACAGCGTCTGCGGTGGTTGCTGATATTATTGATATTGCACGGGTAATGACTTCTGATCCTAATAATCGTGTGCCTCACCTTGCTTTCCAACCTGATCAATTGGCGGATATACCCATCTTGCCATTAGAGTCTATTCAGACGGCGTATTATTTAAGAGTTTGTGTATTAGATGAGCCAGGTGTTTTGGCTGAAATAACCACGATATTGGGTAAAAGCAATATCAGTGTTGAAGCTTTTATCCAAAAACAACCAAAAGCAGGCGAGAAAAAAGTTGATATTATTTTATTGACGCAACGTGTGAGTGAGGGGGATATGAATAAAGCGTTAGTGCAGATAGAAACGCTAACCGTAATCTGTAGCCATGTGGTGAAAATTCGCGTTGAAACACTAAAATAAATTATAGATGTTCAGATAGTTTGTCTGGTTACGAGGCTCCAGCCTCGTAACCTTGTCAAGTTATAAGTCATAAGCGTTTTTTCAAAAGTCTCCTTTCCGCAAAAAAACGTTTAATTATTGCAACACACTCCCTTTGCATAACCCTCCCTTCAACCTCAAGCTGATGATTATGACGTTCATCAGCCAATACATCAAAGACGCTACCACATGCCCCCGTTTTTGGTTCACTTGCACCAAAAACCAAGCGTTTAATGCGTGCATGAATCATTAATCCTGCACACATCGTACAAGGTTCAAGGGTGACATAAAGCGTTGTATCAGGGAGACGATAGTTTTCTAGCTGTTGTCCCGCAGCACGTATTGCCATCACCTCGGCATGAGCCGAAGGGTCATGTTGGCTAATGGGTTGATTCCAGCCTTCAGCGATAATCGTTCCTTCTTTTACCAACACACAGCCAACAGGCACTTCACCTTTTTGGTAGGCTTTTTCTGCGAGTTGGAGTGCGTGATGCATAAACAAACGATCTGTTTTATCACTCAGGCTATTCACGCTGACTTATTCCCATTCAATCGTCGCGGGGGGTTTGCCTGAAATATCATAAGTAACCCGTGATATATCACTAATCTCATTAATAATGCGGCGTGATACTTGATCAAGAAAATCATACGGTAAATGTGCCCAACGTGCGGTCATAAAATCAACCGTTTCAACCGCGCGCAATGCAATAACATAGTTATAGCGTCGTCCATCTCCTGTAACACCAACTGATTTTATCGGTAAGAAAACGGCAAAGGCTTGTGATGTTTTATCATATAAATCAGCTTTATAGAGTTCTTGCATAAAAATATGGTCCGCAAGACGTAAAATATTGGCATAGTCTTTTTTCACTTCACCCAAAATGCGCACGCCTAAACCAGGGCCAGGGAAAGGATGGCGATAGAGCATTTCTCTGGGTAGACCCAACTCAACCCCGATTTCTCGTACTTCGTCTTTAAACAGTTCACGCAAGGGTTCAACTAAGCCAAGCTTCATATTTTCAGGTAAACCACCGACATTATGGTGTGATTTAATGAGATGTGCCTTGCCTGTTTTTGCACCTGCCGATTCAATCACATCGGGGTAGATTGTCCCTTGCGCCAGCCATTTTGCTTGGGTGAGCTTTTCTGCTTCTTCATCAAAGATTTCAATAAAGAGATTGCCAATCACTTTGCGCTTTTCTTCTGGATCTATTTTACTTTTTAAGGCGGTAAGAAAGCGCTCTTCAGCATTAACGCGAATCACCTTAACGCCCATGTTCTGCGCAAACAATGCCATGACTTGATCACCTTCTTCATGACGTAGTAAGCCCGTGTCAACAAAGACACAGACTAATTGCTTGCCAATCGCTTTATGTAAGATGGCGGCAACGACTGATGAATCGACTCCGCCGGATAAACCTAAAATAACCTGATCATCACCAATTTTTTCTTTGGCATCAGCAATGCTGTTTTCAATAATATGGTGTGAAGTCCATAAGTCACTACAGCCACAAATATCCCTTACAAAGCGTTTTAATAGCGCTGTACCTTGTTGGGTATGAGTAACCTCAGGATGAAACTGAATACCATAATAATGGCGTTCTTTATCCGCAATACCTGCAATAGGGGTGTCAGGGGTACTTGCCATGCGTTTAAAGCCCGCAGGCATTTTTTCTACGCGATCACCATGTGACATCCAAACATCGAGCAGACCATGTCCTTCTTTGTTGCTATGGTCTTGAATGTCTTTTAGTAACGGCGTATGCCCATGAGCGCGAATTTGTGCATAACCATACTCATGTTGCTCAGCATTAATGACTTCGCCTCCCAGTTGTGCGGCCATTGTTTGCATGCCATAGCAAATGCCTAGTACGGGAATGCCAAGAT
>CAYNGN010000130.1:0-6347 GCA_964396615.1 uncultured Thiothrix sp.
CCTCTAGTGCAATGACAATATTACTGATTGTAATCGCTTGCAGTAGTTTTTGGGATGCTTTTTCACATATCTTACTAATATCACTCTTTTTTGTTCTTTTTCCGCAGGTAACGCTTTTAGTACTAGCTTTACATTCCTATTTAAACGCCCCGCGTAATCGTTATAACCTTGTTCAACCCACTGCGGCATATGTGAGCCTATCGCTAATAAATGAATTTTCACAAAACTATTTGCACAAAATAATACTCACCGTTATCCACCCGTAAGATCTTCCTTCTTGGTAAACTCGGTTTCCCAAAATTTTTCCAAATTATAAAAATCACGTGCTTGCTGTGTCATCACATGCACCACCACCTGATCTAAATCAACTAACACCCAATCAGAACCTTGCTCACCTTCAACACCTAATGGTGCGTGCTGACTTTTTTTTGCATCCAGCACAACATTATCAGCAATCGCCTTCACATGTCGTGTTGAGCGTCCTGTTGCAATAAACATAAGCTCGGTAATTGACGATTTTTTACTAATATCAAGTTGGTAAATATCCTGAGCTTTCATATCTTCCAGACTCTGCTGGACTGTCATTTCTATATTTTTAATTTCCATTTTGCGAATTGTATACCATATGTAAAAATAAACCTTTCATAATATAGTGAACATCACTAAGTCCATCTCATTAGAGATGGGCAATTATAAATATAATCGCCGCTCCATAATGTAATTGACCACCTGATCAGGCAGTAAAAAACGCACATTCTTTTGCTGTCTAATCTGTTGTCTAATAAACGTTGAAGAAATGGACAACTGCGTTACTGCAAGCGGGAAAATCCCTCCTGATAACATATTCTGCAAAACGGCGCGATCTGTTATCCACTGCTGAGGCTGCCAAGCAGAGCGGTCTAAGGAATAATCAGGACGATGCAACACAGCAAGATGAACTTGCTTCAGAATAACGTGCCAATTTTTCCACTGTTTAAAGCCTGCAAATGCATCTGCACCTAACAAAAAAACAAATTGTTCTGCGGGATAATCTGCACACAGTTCGCTTAACGTATCGACCGTATAAGAACACACCTCACGTACTATTTCTCGCTCATCTAACTGGAATAAAGATGTATTTTTAATCGCCAACTTAAGCATATTTACCCTATCTTGTTCAGAACAAGCAGGATGCTGTTTTAATAAGGGAGTATGGGTAGGAATAAACAACACGTGCCGCAATGATAAAGCTTCTGCTGCCTCAAGAGCCGTACGCAAATGACCATAGTGAATCGGGTCAAAAGTCCCTCCCATAATGCCAATCATCGCCGAATATGCCCATCACCTAGTACAACATATTTCAGTGAAGTCAAGCCCTCTAACCCCACAGGACCACGAGCATGAAGTTTATCCGTACTAATGCCTATTTCTGCACCTAATCCATATTCAAAACCATCAGCAAAACGCGTTGATGCATTAACCATTACCGAACTAGAATCCACTTCACGCAAAAAACGGCGTGAATGATTATAGTCTTGGGTCATAATGCTATCGGTATGATGCGAACCATACTCATTAATATGTTCAATTGCTTGCGTAAGATTATCGACCACACGAATAGATAAAATAGGTGCAAGATATTCTTCTGTCCAATCTGCTTTGGTTGCAAGTTTACAATCAGTCAATCCAGCAAGAATAGCGGTGGTTTTCGCACAACCACGCAATTCAACCTCTTTTATCATCAACTTATCAGCAATAACAGGCAAAAACTCATTCGCTATACCCTCAGCGACCAATAACGTCTCCATCGCATTACACACCCCATAACGATGCGTTTTTGCATTCAACGCCACATTCACCGCTTTATCCAAATCAGCCGTTTCATCAACATACACATGACAAATACCATCAAGATGTTTAATCACAGGAATCAATGATTCATCACTCACACGCTGAATAAGCCCTTTGCCGCCACGTGGAATAATCACATCAACAGCATCTTTTGCTCGCAATAACGCGCCTACTACCGCTCGGTCAGTAGTTTCAATGACTTGTACACAGGCTTTAGAGAGTCCCACTTGCTCTAAACCTGCTTGTATACAACTCGCAATCGCCTGATTAGAATGAATTGCTTCCGAACCACCGCGTAAAATGGTTGCATTACCTGACTTCAAACAGAGTGCCGCAGCATCGGCCGTTACATTCGGACGTGATTCATAAATAATACCAATCACACCCAGCGGAACGCGCATACGCCCTATTTGCAGCCCATTAGGACGATAATCCATATCCGTAATGCCACCAATAGGTTCAGCTAACGTCGCTACTTGACGCAAACCCTCTGCCATTGCAACAATACGCTCGGTATTTAATGTCAAACGATCCAGCATGGCAGCATCAAGCCCTTTTGCTTTACCTGCTTCTAAATCCTTGGCATTTTCTTGCTGCAACCATTGTTGACGCGTCATCAATGCATCAGCAATGGCATGTAAGGCATTATTCTTCTGCTCTGCGGTTGCAACCGCTAACTCAACAGCCGCGCCTTTTGCTGCTACACCAATCTGCTCAATATATTCTGCTATATTTATACTCATTTTACCTCTCTGCTTCATTTGCTTACTGATTCTTCCCTGCTAATAACAAGGAAAAATCAACAATCTCATCCCATACTCTACTTTCATCTTTTACCCGTACGGATTCATGACCTTTTGACATACGATCAATCAGAAAATTTTTCGCCAGAATAACCGACCAATCAGCATTCTGTAAGCGTCTCATTGCTGCTTGAAAAGCCGCTTTTTTATCATATGCCATATACCCCATTGCTTGCATAGGAGGCTGCCCCATATTCACTTTAAAACAGGCATCATACAACTGGCGTGATAACGTAGATAACGACCATAAAACTAAGGGTAAGGCTGTGCCTTCTTCACGCAAAATCGTTAATATATGTTGAATACGCCGCACATCTGCTGCTAATACCGCCCCTGATAGATCAAACACCGAAAAACGCGAACTATCGGCAACGACTTGTAAGACTTCGTCAACATCAATACGTTGTTGATTAAACAATAACGAAAGTTTGCGAATCTCCTGATCAGCCGCCAATAAATTACCTTCAATACGTTCCGTCAGCAAGCGAATAGCCTCTTGCGTGGGTTGCAAACCGCTATCCCGCATACGCTTTGCTACCCATGCCAGTGTTTGTGGCACCGACATGTCCCAAATCTGAATCACCACACCTTGCTTATCAATCGCCTTTACCCAAACGCTCTTCATTGCACTTTTATCTAAACGTTTTGTTTGAATAATAAGAATCTTATCGCTGGGTAGATGCGCCATATACTCACGAATGGCAAGGCTGCCTTTATTGCCTGCCTTTGTATTCAACCGTACATCAACAATGGTTTTTTGCGCGAATAAAGACTGCTCAACCGCAGCAGAAGATAACAATGACCAATCAGCATGAGTATCAAACGTTAAAATATTACGTTCTAAATAACCGTTTTCCTTCGCTTTCAACAGAATACTATCAACAGCCTCCATCATTTGTAATGGCTCATCACCTGATAGCAAATAAACAGGCTGTAATGATTGTTCTAAGTGTTGCCCCAATTGCTCTATACGAAGTTTCATTAACATCCACCAAAGTTACTGTTTACTGACCAACTAACCAACTAACTAACTATAAATGTTCAGATAATTACATTCACGCTTATGAACCCAGCAAGCCATGTGGATTATCTGACACTCCAATATTAATTTATAGTTGACCTATATTTTAGCAATTCATAAAGACAACGAAATAACATGTTGCAAAAACACAACATGAAAAATATAATAGCGCCTCAAAAACTAGGTTAGGGCTTTCATTCATGTACTTAACGGCTCAGTTTATCCATAATAACGATAAACATCCCATGCGATTTTTGCATGAAACCGTAAAAGAAACAGTAGGCTTAAAAACTTATTTTTTAAGCTTTTTTTTACAAAATGGATAAAAGCAAATACAAACCTCATCACTAATATAGAAATGACAATAGGTTAGGTGAATGGGGTTTACCTAAATAACTCGTTCAGGACGAACCACTAAGCACTGAACCTCGATTATTATAAACAATTAGGTCCATACCCATGAAAAAATATATTCACCTTTTAACAGCAAGCGTATTACTTGCTAGTCTCACAGCATGTAGCCAACAACAAGTTGCTGGTGAAGGTGGAAGTGGAGGCTCACAAGTCGCTGGAAGCTCACAACAAATAGCAGGTAGCTCACAACAAACTCAAACAGCACCAGAAACAAAAACAGATGCTGATTGTCGTGGTTGTAATGCCCCTAAAATTGAAGCAGTTGTCAAACCAGCACCAAAACCTGTTGCTGCAGTAGCACGTCCTGCACCTAAGCCAGCTCCTCGTCCTAGTATTGCTTACCAGCCTCGTCAACACGTTCCAACCGTACCGAATAAAAAGAATGCTAGCAGCGCAATGGTCAAAAGCCTACAAAATGCGCTTAGTGCAAAAGGCTACAATCCTGGCACAACGGATGGTGTTATGGGATCTCGTACAAGTTCTGCACTGAATGCATTCCAAAAAGCAAACAACCTACCTAGTGGCATAAATGATGCAACACTAAAAGCATTAGGCATTAAGTAACAAGAATAAGTAACAAAAAATGTAAAACATCCTATTTTTAAGTAGGATGTAACAGAAAGGCCTTTCACTGTTAAAGTGAACAGGCCTTTCATAACATCATTCTTAACACATCTAGCACTCCATCCTATACCTGTGTAGAATCTACCCCGCAGGATTTGCCCGAGACCAAAACAATACCCATTGCACAATGGATACATTGCCGCCATAGGAATATTTTGTGTGTATTGTTGCAATATTTAAACCTCTAACACTTCCCGCCTCAGCTTATCTACAATTTATCTATAACAGCAAACCCAACGAGTACTTCTAACATCATGGCTGATATTCTTCTTCTTAATGGTCCTAACCTCAATTTGTTAGGAAAACGTGAACCTGGGCACTATGGCAACAGCACCCTTCGTAATATAGAAGAACACTTACAACAACAAGCACAGCAACAAAACCACCAATTACTCTGTTACCAAAGCAATGCTGAGCATGAGCTGATCAATTATATTCACGCAGCACAAAATGATCAGATACAATTCATCCTTTTCAACCCAGGTGCATTTACTCACACCAGCATTGCACTTCGTGATGCCTTACTTGGTGTAAAAATACCCTTTATTGAGATTCATTTGTCCAACGTCCATAAGCGCGAAGCATTTCGTCACCATTCTTTCTTTTCAGATATAGCAGAAGGAGTCATACTAGGACTAGGAGAACAAGGTTATGAACTCGCACTACAAGCAGCCATCACAAGGCTCACACAACCGAATAGGTAGTAAACAATGGACGTAAATAAAATAAAAGAACTCGTTGGACTCGTTGAAAGCAGTGATATTGCTGAATTAGAAATAACAGAAGGGGAAGAATCCATACGCATATCCAAAAGCACTGCTTTTCCCGTCTCAGCAACAGTATCTGCACCAATGCTCGCTCCAGCCGCTATTGCTGCTGCCCCTGTAGAAGCATCACCGGTTACTGCTGACGCAAATGAAGGCAGTGATATACCCAATGGTCATCTTATTACCTCACCCATGGTTGGCACATTTTACCGTTCCCCATCCCCCAGTAGCCCTTCATTTATTCAGATTGGTAATACTGTCGCTGTTGGTGACACCCTATGTATTATTGAAGCAATGAAAATGCTCAACCAAATAGAAGCGGACAAAGCAGGCACGGTAAAAGCCATACTCGTTGACAATGAACAACCTATTGAGTTTGGTCAACCCCTAATTGTTATCGAATAATTATTAAAGTCATAATAATGAAGCACAATAATTAATACTTAACTTCTACTTATTGCTTTTGTTTGCATAAGACTTTAGATGAAGCTTGGATGAAAAATTACCATGATGATTAAAAAAATTCTGATCGCAAACCGTGGCGAAATCGCACTACGCATTTTGCGTGCCTGTCGAGAAATGGGTATTAAAACCGTTGCTATCCATTCTACTGCTGATCGTGACCTAAAACATGTACGCCTTGCCGATGAATCTGTTTGTATTGGTCCCCCACCTTCAGCAGATAGCTACCTTAACGTCCCTGCTATTATCAGTGCGGCTGAAGTCACCGATGCTGATGCCATTCATCCTGGCTATGGTTTTCTCTCTGAAAATGCGGATTTTGCCGAACGTGTTGTAACCAGTGGTTTTATTTTCATTGGTCCCAAAGCAGAAACCATCCGCCTAATGGGCGATAAAATTTCCGCAAAAGCAGCCATGATTGCCTCC
>CAYNGN010000130.1:6357-6981 GCA_964396615.1 uncultured Thiothrix sp.
GTGTACCTTGTGTTCCTGGCTCAGATGGCAGTATTCCAGAAAGCGATGACGAGTGCAAAAAAATGGCCAATGAAATTGGCTACCCCATTATCGTCAAAGCAACCAGTGGGGGTGGTGGACGTGGTATGCGTACCATTTTCCATGAAGAGAGCCTCCTTGAATCCATTCAACTCACCAAAACAGAAGCAAAAACAGCCTTTGGCAATGATGTGCTGTACATGGAAAAATTTCTGCAAAAACCCCGTCATATTGAATTTCAAGTATTAGCAGACAAACATGGCAATGCCATTCATCTTTGTGAACGCGATTGCTCCATGCAACGCCGTCACCAAAAAGTCGTTGAAGAAGCCCCAGCCCCTGGCATTACCGAAAAACAACGCGAGACAATGGGCAAGCGCTTAGCCGAAGCCTGTAAAAAAATGGATTATCATGGTGTGGGTACGTTTGAATTCTTATACGAAAATGAAGAGTTTTACTTCATTGAAATGAATACCCGTCTACAAGTTGAACACACCGTCACCGAAGAAATCACGGGCGTTGATCTAGTAAAACAACAAATCATGGTCGCCGCAGGGGAAAAGCTCACCGTACCCAATAATCTTAAACCACGTGGACATGCCATCG
>CAYNGN010000131.1:0-5989 GCA_964396615.1 uncultured Thiothrix sp.
TGATAAAATAACTAACCTAACAGTTACTAAAAAGTTACTTTTTAGTTTTTTCACTGACACGCTCATCTACTTACAAAATATAGGTATAACACAATGATGGATGAACTGCGCATCCTCTACCAAGTCATCAATTGAATTCTTGGTTGCTTTTAAGTAATTGAAACGTTAATTAAGTTACCCTTTAACTTCTGCCGTGCCTCGTTGTGCATTTCATCATGCTGTGGCGTTAGAACCAAAAATTAAACAATCAATACCACATTAGTTTCGTTTCCTAATCACTTTACGGGAAGACTATCATAAGACATAATTTAGTTCAATTGCCTGAATGAATGTTATATAAAGTAATTAAAAGTAAATTATTTAGTGATTATAAATAACACACTAACACCCCACACGACGAATCACTGAACCTGATGCGGCAACTTTCTGCACAAGATGTTCAACTTTTACTGCTTTGCCACAATAATCAACCATCATCACTGTAGGCTCTTCGCGCATAAACTTAAGACCTATCACACCCTCTATATCGTTTAAAACACGTAATACTTCACGCTTCTCAGCCTCGCTAGGCGATCCCTTAAGCCATAACAAAGCAACACAAGGGCTTTTTTCTTGCTCTGCCAATACAGCACCCGCCATAACACCAGCTTGTTTTCCTGATACTGCTCTTCCTGCATAATATTGATTCGTATTCATTACTGCTCTCTCCATTTTTAACCAATGCTTTTAATCAATGGGTTGTAATAACAAAACAAGGTTGCTTTGTTACTTGTTGAGCCTAAGTCTAGTGAAAGATTTAGCATTCTGCTTGAAGATAACAGGGAGAATTTATGAAGAATTTATGAAGAAATTTAACTATGCTTGAGGAGGAGATTATAAAAGACCTGCAAGCAACGTTGAAAAAACAGCCTCATATCCACTGGAACACCAAAAAAACAATAAGGAAAATTACTTTTATAGCAATAACTTAACCACAAACAAAAATAATTAGGAATAATACAGCATGGTTTATACTTTCAACCATTTAGAAATTGATAGTCAATTGTACGAATTACGTAAATATGGCACACCTATTCGACTAGAACCACAGGTTTTCAACCTTCTCGTTTACTTGATCAAGCATAGAGACCGCATCATTCCAAAAAAAGAGTTATTAGAGGAGCTATGGAAAAAACGGGTCGTATCAGAATCAACACTCAATACCTGTATTAAAACAGCACGAAAAGCCATTGGTGATAATGGACGCGCCCAAAAATCTATTGCCACCATTTATCGTCGTGGTTATCGTTTTATTGCTGATGTAGAAGAAAATGGTTGCTATGATAAGCATTCTGAAAATATCACACAAAACCTAACAAAAATAAACCATGCCGCACATACCCCAATAGAAACACGCCCATCCATTAGCATTAGCCCTCTTTCACACAACCTAAAAACAGAATATGCCATTTGGTTAGCTGAGATATTTACTGAAGAAATAAATCGTCATCTTGCTAATATTCCTAGCTATATTGTCATTTCCCATCAAACAGTACCTGCTACTCCTGCTGATTATGTGCTGACAGGTTCAATCCGCAAAATCAACAGTCATTTCAAACTATCACTACAACTATTAGACACTGCTACAGGACAATTTCTTTGGGCTAACCATCAAACCCTAGCGATTGAGCATAATGAAACAAAAGAGGTAAAACTGGAAGCCGTGGTACACGCGTTTATCGCACAAATAGAACCTGAATTAAATCGCACCGAGTTAACCCGTTTAAACCAACAACCAACCGTAGAATTAGATGCATGGTCGCTCTATCGTAAAGCTAATGCGACACTAGCGCAAAAAGGCTGGAATCATGAATCGTTTAACAGCGTCTCTCTATTACTCAACGAAGCGACACGACAAGACCCCACATTGGCACTTATTACAGCACATTTATCCGCTTTTCTGTCCATCAGTCAACTTATTGGTTTAAACCATGATCACGAATGGAAAAAAAAGGCTATACAAGCAGCAGAAAAAGCCATTGAACTTGATAGTCAGGATTCACATATACTGGGTGATGTTGGCTGTACATTTGCGATTACAGGGGAATATGAAAGAGGCAAACACTTAATACAACACGCCTTAGAACTCAATGCTGATAATGCTGATGCATGGGCTGCATTAGGTGCAATCAAATTAAATGCTCACGATGAAAGTGGTGTTGATAATCTACGTCAAGGAATTGCCATGAGTCCACGCGATAACCGTACCGCTGCTTGGGGAGCACTCTTATCACGCGGCCTCTTATCTTTAGAACGCCTTGATGAGGCGATTGAAGTCGCTGATAAGACTTGCCAATGTGATGATAAAATTTTACTACCACGTGTCGTATCAACCCTTGTCCACCATGCCATGGGAAGTACTGATAAAGCCTTATTAGCATGGCAAGATGTGTTGCGTATTAATCCTTCTATCAACCAACAAACGATTGGCAAACTCACCAATAAAAAGCAAATGGGACAGCTTCAAGCATTAAATATTTATCCCTAAAGACTTTGTTTTAACATCCATAAAAAAGGGAAAGCATGGTAACACTTTCCCTTCTCAAACTGGCTGATTTTAATATGAACATCTATTCAACAATAGAATCAATCACCAATTCAATCTGATCACCTGCTTTAACGGCTGTTTTTTCACTAAATAAATCACCCGTTTGTGCTTTCGGCGTACCACTTAATGAAATTCTCGCTCCCACTTTAACCGCCTCAAATCCCGACAATTTAAGCTGCGGCATCATCGCCATGCTGTCATCTAATATAACCTTCAATGGAAGATCTTTTACTTGCTTACGCACGGCAGCTAACGGCATAGGAGGGCCGATCATCGCTTTCGCATAAATAAAGACAGTGGTTTCAGGTGAGACCTTTGCTTTTAATTCATCTGCTAGGCTAATCGTTACGTTAATGCCCTTACCACTTGCTTCTTGTTCACTAGAGGGTTGTTCTTGTGTTGCTGCAAGAGCAGCCACTGATGGTGCTGATGGTGCTGATGGTGATGCTTTATTTGTAGTTGGTAATGCAGTAACACGTCCCCCTACTTCAGTAATTAATAAACGTACTTTTCGCCTTTCTTCAGAAGTAGGATCAAGTATTGGTTCTAACTTTGTCCAATGTTGTAACGCTTGAGCATTTACGCCACGTTGTTTTGCTGCCATACCTGCTAGCCACAAAGCCATAATATTTTCTGGTTCTTTTTGCAATGCTTTGAGAACTAATGTTTCTGGTTTTCCTGTTAAATCGCCCTCTTTAACGGTAGCAATGCCATCGGCAATTTGTAGTAACGCATTCGCTGAATCAGGTGCTAGATCTGCTGCTTTAGTATAAGCCTTCAGCGCATCATCATTACGATCTACCACCATATAAGAACGCCCTAACATTAACCAACCTTCAATATTATTTGGCTCGTCTTTTAGTTTGTTTTCCAGCTTTGACAACATATCAGAAATACTAGTACGCTTTTCTTCCTGCGTCATGTTATCAGGGTGTTTCATGGAACTTTGTGCAATCGCTTCCTGTTTTCCAATCAGGTTATACAACCCAATAGCCAATAATGGCACAAACAATGCGGTGAAAATTAAACCATAGCGCGTTTCTGTTGTATTAGTATCCTTTATTACTGTTTTACCCGATCCCTCAAGGTCATCATACAAGGCTTGCTCTAGTTCGCTTTTAGCTGACTCATAGGCATCAGGCTCAATATTGCCTTCTTTATGCTCTACCTCTAATTCTGCGAGTTGCTGCTTTGCAATTATTATATTTTGCTCACGTCGATCATCAACAATTACTGTCGATTTTTTGCGTAACGCAGGTAATAAAAAGGCTAATGCAAGTGCCATCATTATGATAGCAATTATCCAAAAAATCATGATTTATCCTCATTATCTAGTAGCTTACGCATTTCTTCACGTGATTTATCATCCAGATGTGTTGTGGGTTGTTTGCGATTATTACGCACCATCATAAATAAGATCAAAAAACCAATTAGTAACATTAAAGCGGGCCCAAACCACAGTAAAAAAGTACTTGCCTTCATTGGAGGCTTGTATAAAACAAAATCACCATAACGCTCAACTAAAAATTTTTTTACTTGCGCTTCGTTCCAGTCTTTCTGAATAATCATCTCATAGACCTCATCACGCAAATCTTTAGCAAGCTCTGCATTAGAAGCAGCAAGATTTTCGTTTTGACACACTAAACAACGTAATTCAAACATTAAGGAATTATAGAGGGCTTCTTGCTCAGGTTTATCAAAATGACGTATCTCTATGCCTGCCCATGTGGATACACTAAATATCATACTTACTAACAATACTAATGATAATAAAATGCTTTGGTACATTTTCGTCATGTTTATCATATACTTCATATGTTTTCTGCCCGTAGCTTATTCACTAGCGGAACAAGGGTTTCAGTAACATCTTTCTTCGACAAAGGTCCCGTAAACTTATGCCTAATAATGCCTTTTTTATCCATCACAAAACTTTCTGGTACGCCATAAACACCCCAGTCAATGCCTGTACGTCCACTGGTATCAACGGCAATATCACTATAGGGGTTACCAAACTGTTGTAACCATGCTTTGGCATTTGCACCATAATCGTCAGTGCCATAGTCTTTATAGTTGAGACCTAACACTTTTGTGCCACTTTGTTCAACAAAATGAGTAACCACTGCATGCTCAGCACGACATGAAACACACCATGAAGCCCATACATTAAGCACCCAGACATCGCCCTTCATATCGTCTGTGGACACCATTTTTTCCTCTTGATACAAACGGGGCAAATTAAATGCGGGAGCAGGTTTACCAACTAAGGGCGAAGGCACATAGGTTGGGTCATTGCCAAGACCAAACAGCAATAGTCCAGTCAAAAGCAAAAATGCTACAGTGGTAATAAATAACGAATCATGAGACACCTTTTTGATTAAGGCGGCGATAACGTTTATCTAAGGTCGCCATGACAGCACCTAACGCCATTAATATCGCTCCTAACCAAATCCAACGTAGAAAAGGCTTGTATTGTACACGTAAACTCCATGTACCTTTTTTATCCAATGGTTCGCCAAGGGCAACAAATAAATCGCGGAAAAAACCTGCATCAATACCCGCTTCCGTCATTGGCATAGTTTGCACACGGTAAGTACGCTTTTGCGCATTAAGTACGGTTATTTTTTCACCATTATGATACACATCAATTAAAGCTTGATGAGCAACATAGTTCGGACCTTCTACATTAGTCACCCCTTGAAATTTAAATTCATAACCACTTAATACATAGCTCTTTCCTGGTGCGAGACTCACATCTTTTTCCATATTATAAACAGAAACTAAGGTAACACCAATAAAGGCAACCGCCAGACCAATATGCCCAAATAATGCCCCCCAACTTGCACCAGAGATAGCAAACAAGGAACGCTTCTGCTTAACAATCCACAGGATAGCAGTACTGATAATCCAGCCTGAAATCAACAAACCCATAAAGGTATGCCCTGAATAATGCGATGCAAAAATCAGTGGCAACACAATAGCAGCAGCAATTGACAGGGCTAATGGTAACCACAATAATTTAATCAAACGTTGTTGCTTATCGCTTTTCCAACGTAATAACAACCCTACCCCCATCACCGCCGCTAATACAACCGCTAATGGTACCATCACCATATTAAAATAGGGAGGACCTACTGATATTTTTCCAATCGCTAATGCATCAGTAATCAAAGGAAATAGCGTGCCCAAAAGTACGACTAAGGTCATCACCACCAAAATAACATTGTTCGCCAATAAACCTGTTTCTTTTGATAACAAGTCAAACTTGGCATTTGACGCTAACTTCGGCGCACGAATACTAAATAATACCAATGCCGAGCCAATGACAATTAGCAATAGCACAAGAATAAAAACACCCCGTGTAGGGTCACTCGCAAAAGAATGGACGGAGGTAATAACCCCTGA
>CAYNGN010000131.1:6007-6972 GCA_964396615.1 uncultured Thiothrix sp.
CCAAAAATGTGCCTAATAGACTCAATGAGAAAGTACCAACGGCCAATAAGATCGTCCATGCTTTAAACATGCCACGCTTTTCTGTAACTACGAGTGAGTGAATCAATGCTGTGCCTAAAATCCACGGCATAAAAGAAGCATTTTCAACAGGATCCCAGAACCACCAGCCACCCCAGCCTAATTCGTAATACGCCCACCAACTACCTAAAGCAATGCCAATGGTCAAAAAGGCCCATGCAATATTCGTCCAAGGACGCGCCCAACGCGCCCATGCCGCATCAAGCTTACCGCCAATTAACGCTGCAACGGCAAAGGCATATGTAACCTCAAAACCAACATAGCCGATATAGAGCATCGGTGGATGTATTGCTAAGCCAAAATCTTGTAAAAGAGGATTCAGATCACTCCCATCACGCTGCATCGGGATACGATCAAACGGATTAGAGGTTAAGAGGATAAACAGTAGTATACCGACTGACACAAGCCCTAAAACACTCAATACACGCGCTAACATCACCGCAGGAATACTACGACTAAATAACGCCACCGCAAGCGTCCAACAACTCAACACTAACGACCAGAGTAATAAAGATCCTTCATGCCCACCCCATACACCAGAGCCCTTGAAAAGTGTTGGCAGCGGTGAATTAGAGGTTGAAGTAACATACTTCACAGAGAAATCATCAGCCAAAAAGGCATAAACCAAACAGCCAAATGAAAAAGCAACAAAGGCAAATTGTCCTACTGCCGCAGGTTTGGCAAGTGCAATAAAATTAGCATTACTACGAAAACTACCGTACAGGGGCACTAGCCCCATAATAATGGCAATACCTAATGCCAAAATAAGGGACATATGCCCAAGTTCAGGAATCATTCTTTGGCTGCTCCAGTACGACTTGTTGAAGATTTATCAGTGGCAGAACTACCATCTGTTTCATTATCGGTATTGGCTTCTTTTTTCAAAG